>JAJYGZ010000175.1 GCA_021790495.1 Actinomycetes bacterium | reverse complement strand
AAGCTCGCCAAACCGGACGAGCCCCTGGAGATCCTGCAGACCATTCACAGCTTCGACCCGTGCCTGGCATGCGCCGTGCACCTGGTGGACGCGCGCGGCAAGGACCTCGGGACTTATTCGGTGGTTCCGACCGACGGCGCCTGCAGCGTCACCGGCGTTGGAGGCTAGGAGGCGGCGATGAGCAAGAAAGCGCTCAAGCTCCGGCCCGGCACAGACCCGATCGCGGGCGACGAGCCGGTCGTGGAGATGGTCCGGGTGCCGCGAATGACGGCGACTTGGCGGGCCATCCACTGGTTCCAGGCTCTGGCAGTGGTAGCTTGCTTCGTTACCGGCCTCTACATTGCCAATCCCTTCTACTCCCCCAGCCCGACGCGGATCGACGCCGCTACCTACTTCATGGCCTGGAACCGTGCCATCCACTTCTACGGCGCGGTGGCGCTGGACGTCTCGATGTTCCTTATCGCCTACCTCTACGTCTTTTCCACCAGACACAGGGACATAACCGACCTCAGACCGAGCCCTGAGAACCTCACTCAGTTCAAGGAGGCTCTCCTCAACTTCGTAACCTTCAACCGGCGCAAGCGGCTGGACACCTCCAAGCGCGACCCGTTCCTGGCAGTGCTTTTCCTCGCCTTCCATGTGATAATGCTGACGCAGCTGCTGACCGGCTTCCAGCTCTACGTGGCCGCCTTCAGCGCCAACATCTCGACAGTCGGAAGCTGGTGGCCGTGGCTGCTCCATTTTGTGACCGACTGGACGCTTGCGGTGTTTGGCGGCAACGTAGGAGTGCGCGAGACGCACCTGGTCACGGCTTGGATAATCATCGCCTGGGCGGTCTTCCACATCTACTACGAGATCTGGCGCTCGATCATGTGGAAGGAAGGCGACATCGTGATCTCCTTCGGAGGCTACAAGTACGTGAAGCGGTCGGGGACCAAGGATGGCTGAGCCTTTGGTGGTCGGGATGGGAAACATCCTCTACCGGGACGAAGGCATAGGGGTCTACGCTGCCAAGTGCCTGGCCGCATGCTTTGACTTCGCTCCCGAGATCGAGGTGGTCGACGGAGGGTTGGTCGGCTTCGGGCTGATGGAGCTGATCGGCGTGAGCCGACCCGTGATCGTGCTGGACGCAGTGGCCACCGAAGCGGATCCGGGTACGATCTTTCGGCTCGACTCCCGGATCCTTGGAGATCTCGGTCCCAACATGCGTCCTACCGCCCACGAGGTCGACCCGGTCCATCTCTTCAAGCTGGCTGCGGGGCTCGGGACCCCGATGGACATGGTCCTCATCGGCATTGTCCCCGCCGACGCGCTCAGTTTCGAGCTGGGCCTCACCCCGGCGCTGGAGAAGCGATTTCAGGAGTTCGTCCTCACCGGAGTGCGCGAGCTTGCTTCTCGTGGGGTGAAGGCGACCCAGGTACGCGATATCGAGGTCTCCGAGATTGTCCGCGCCCTTTCCGAGGCTCCCAGATGAGCGACTTCCCGCGCATTTCGACCGCGCTGGCCCGCTATGGCGTGGAGGATCAGGCGGTGGCGGTGGCCTGGCTCTCCTTTGACGACCCGGACTCGATGATTGCCGCCCAAGACCCCGACGGGAAGGTCTCCCCTCTCATTGGCTTGGACGCGTTGCCCATGCGAGGCACCGAACTGCTGGCCGCCATCGCAGGGATAGACGAGAACGGGCCGCGCCTGGTCGGCAACTACCGCCGCACCTTTCCTGAACTCACCGCCGCGATCGAATCCTTCGACGCGGGAGTCGGCGCCGTCTCTTCCTCCGCTCCGGGCTGGCTCTTTGCCGCTGCATCCCTCCTTATCGGGATGGAGGAAGAGGACGTGGCCGCGGCAATGGCTCCCGAACCCGACGCGGTGGAGGTGGACACCTTCGTCGCTCCCGGGGCCAGAGGCGCCAGCCTGGAGAGCGCGCGACTTCTGCGCAGCGTGATGAGCTACCGGATAGCTGGCGTGGAGCGCCACGTTCTGGCCCGTTCCGTCTTCGTCTCGCTCGGGAACTTCGTCGGCACCGCGATGGTGGGCCTGCTAAAGGAGTGGCAGCCCCGCGCCATCGTCTGCGCCGGGGACCTCTTCGCCCAGAACCGCATCCTCCGCGATCAGGCCAGGTCGGCACTGACCACGGTGCGGGTCCCCACGTACTTCCCCTCCCTCGATGACCCCGAGAACGCGCTGGTGGCCGACGAGGAGCTGCTGAGCATAAGAGTGGGGCCGCGGTCCGGCTAAGCCGGGCATCCCTGTACCAAAGGTTGGAGAAGGTTACATGTGCGTTAGCATTCCCGGAACGATCCAAAGTGTCGACGGGCCGGTGGCGATGGTCGAACTGGCAGGCGAGTTGCGCCCCTACAACGGGCTTCTCTTTCCCGAGCTTGAAGGCGGCGAACGCGTGCTGGTGCACGCCGGCATGGTGATCCAGATCCTCACGCCCGAGGAGGCGGCCGAGATCGACGCGGCCTTCGAGGAGCTTGCGCGCCTGGACGCGGGCTGGACGGCCCAAAGCGAGGAGTAGGTCTTGGAGGCCACCCAAAGCAGCTCAGAAAGTGCGGCGACCCGAGGCAGGCGACGCTTCGCTCTCTACGCTTATCCCCCTAACGAGCTCGGCTATTGCGGCCCCGACGACCCCTCCCTGCTGACGGCGGCGGCTGCCGGAAGGAATGGGCTCCCAGAGGGCGGGCTGGATGCGATCGCGCGGCGGTTCGCCGGGGCCTGGCCCTACCTTGGTCTCATTGCGCGTGCGAACCAAATAGCCGACCCGCTGGAGGATTCGGTGGTGGACGCGTACTGGCTGGGTGGCGAAATGGCGGCCCGGGTGGCCGAAAAGGACTTCGCCGCGTCGTCGGTCGCGCGGATGGAGGTCCGAACCGGGCGCGACGAAGAGGAGCTGGTCTCTCCTCTCGCCCACGGCGCTCCCCTGCAGCACAACTACCACGTCTTCGTGGTCTATCCCTGGCTCGGCGTCTTGCGTCGGGGCGGCCCGGAGAAGGTCCTCTCCATCTTGGATGGGTGCAGGATCCGCCAGGGCACCGTGCTCTCCCTCAACGGCGACCAGGCTGTGGTCGAAAGCCGAGAACTCGTATTCGACGGCCACAGCCTGAAGGAAGGCGAGCCGCGAGCCGAGGAGGTCCGGCTTGGGCTGGCGGCCATGGTCGGCCATGAGGGCCGGCGGCTCAAGATCGGCGACGCGGTATCGCTGCACTGGGACTGGCTGTGTGAGCCGCTTTCGGTCGAGGCGGTCCGACGCCTCGGAGAGTCGACGGATCGGGTGCTGAAGGCACTGCTATAGGCCGCACTTTTCTTGCCCTGCACCGGAGGCCCCGCTTGGTCCGGAAGGAACGTGGCGGCGGGAGCGGCGTAGCGAGCACCGGCGACGGGTTTCGGGCTGCACGAGCCCGCTCCTCCAGGCAATGCGTTACCGGTCTGAGATTGATGTCGAAGCTTTTTCCAGGAAAACGCGGCTCGACATTGGCGAGGTTCTAATAGGCCTCACGTGACAGCGCAAGTACAAGCGACGAAAAAAGGCGATCAGATGCTTAGAGTTATCTCTCTCAAATTGCCGAATGATTATTCCGGCTTTCCTTTAAGTCGAACGTGCACCCATACCCAAGCTTTGGACTCACTGGGTATTTGGAGTAAGGCCAGGAGTCGGTTCAGTAAGGGCCGTGTGAATCGAGAGATTCAAGCACGGTTCCAGGGGGAAGGTCCATCTTTCGCGTATTTCGGGAATCCGCGAAAGATGATGCCAGGCGAGGGGCGCTTCGCGCCACAGAATGCGCACGGCTACGCTTGCTGGCTACGTATTTTCGCTAGGCTCTTGACTTGAATTGGCGGATAGTTCAATTGGCAGAACGCCTGACTTTGGATCAGGAGGTTCCAGGTTCGAGTCCTGGTCCGCCAGCCAGATGATAGCAGGTAAAGGGCTATTTAGTCTCCATTGCGAAGCGCCAATAAGTGCAGTTGGTCGGTAGTTGGTCGGTAGTTACCGGTTTTTGCACTTATTCAGAGCTTGGTTTAGCGCCGTAGCGCTTGCTCATCGAGTCTGCCGCTAGCTCGCTGTCCTGCTCGCTCAGATGCGAATAAACGTCAAGTGTTACGGTGATCGAACTATGGCCGAGTGTTCGGCTGACGATCTGCATCGGCACTCGGTCGCTTAGCAACTGGCTAGCCGCCGTGTGGCGAAGTTCGTGGACGCTCCAAGCTCGGTCGCCGGCATGCGGCTCTATCCCTGCTTTGGTACAGGCTGAGATAAAGCGCTTCCGCAGGTTGTCGGGTCTTACGTGAGAGCCTCCAGAGTTGGTGAAGATTAGCTCTGGCGGTTCCCTGCCGTCTTTGGTTGCCGCTTCGATCTGGGTCGCTCTGTGGGCCGCGAAGTCCTCAATGAGGTAAGCAGGCAACCTGAGCCGCCGCTTCGATTTGTCGGTTTTGAGCTCGCCTCTAACGACCTTGCCACCTTCGATCTTGAGTTGCGAAGTTACCGAGATGGTCTCGCCGTCGTAGTCCTGCCACCTAAGCCCTAGCGCTTCACCGCGACGCAGTCCCGTGGTAATCATCAAAGCCCACAACGCGCCAAGCTCATCGCCTCTGGTGGCGTCTATGAGTCGCCTAGCTTCGTCCTCGCTAAGTGCGTGCTTCTCGGGTTTGCCCCTGCCTCCCGGCGTTGCCGCCTCTCTCGCAGCGTTCCGAGATACCCCGCAATGCATCGGGGGAACCCCAACCCGGCTGGATCGGAGCGCGAGCGCTTCCGCACGGCCTTCACCGAGACGCTGCTGAAGGCGATGCAGCAAGAAGACGCCGACGCCCCGTATCGCCAAAAAGCCGGGACCCAACTTCGTATGCGCTTCTGACGGCTCCGACGGATTTCATCGATGTTATGGCCAAAGGCTTCGCCGTTGCTGCATATGTATGGGCATGACCAAAACAGAACGAGACGCGAAACCCCGCAAGGATGTCCGCCAGGATCTGGCCGACGCGCTGATCAGCCACATCGAAGCTGGCACTGCCCCCTGGCAAAAACCCTGGGACCCCACCAACGGCGACGATACCCCCATCAATGCGGTGACCGGCAAGCAGAGTGGCTTGGCGCAGTTGCTGAGTGCCGGTACTGGCACGGGCTCCTTCTCCCCGACCGACATCCTTATCCGGAGCTGTCAGCAACCTCAGCAAGCTGGGAACCACTGCAAAAGTTTCCCAGGCACCGGCACCTCGAGTTGGAGTTCACATGACGACGCAGGCTGGCGTCATGTTACTTACCAGTATGGATACACGTACTGGTCATCGAAATAGCTTCCGCAGCCCCACGTGCAGTTGTTCCAGTTGTAACCGACCACCTGGTTTGCGACCCAAACGTAATCGTCCCAAGGATAGGTACTTTGATTCTCGATCGTCAACATGTTTACATTGTGCCCGTATGAGTTCGCTTCAACGTTGATGGCATTTACCATTGAACTGGTATACGCTTCTGATGAAGGCCATGAAGACTCAAGGATTGTAGAATACGTTGCAAGATCCCAGCCGTTCGGTTGGCCTTCGACCCAGTACCAGCCCAGGCCCGGTACGGTGTCCATTACCGACTGTGTGTACAAATTTAGTGACTCTAGATCAGCCGCTTTGAAGTCATAACCCGGCTCCTCATTGAGCACAAAGCCTCCCCACTTTGTGCTGACGTTTGCGATGCTCTTCATATAGTTCGCTATGTTGTATATTTCTGACTCGTATGCAGCAAGGGTGCCACATCCACTTTGAGGGGCGATCTCCGTTGCGGTTTGGTAACCGGCCTGAACCCACTGTCCGGTAGACCCCTCGAGAGCACCTTGACTTTGATTGATACCCGTGGTAATGCAACCTAACGAACCCTGCCCGAAGACCTGGACTGCATTTGCGCCTGTCGACCAGTACGGTGCCGTCGGAGGGAACGAATGATAAGGAAAGGTGTCCATCATGTAAGCATTGATCGATGTCGCCGACGCAGGACTTGCGGCGGATAGAAGCACAGCCACCGCCATTGAAGTCACGGCCACTATGCGCGAGGCATTCCTAAAACGCAAGGACATATTCTTGGTTCCTTCACTAAATGGATGCTTGCAGTCATTTGGTTACCCGGCCAGGCACTGGCCGGGGATTGCGGTCGGCGCATTGGAACCAAGTGCCGCAGAACCAGTTTCGGGTAAAGGTGTTGAAGCAGCTGCAAGGCCAATGGATGACTTATTTATGAGAGCAGTTATGTCGCCCGTGGTGAGCTGGCGGCTATTGTACCAAGCGCCAGTATGGAGAACGAAGCTGAACTGTCCGCAATAGCCAACAGATACCGTGATAATCTCTGTGCCAATTGTACCCTGCAGTTCCATCCTCCCGTTTTGCGGCACTGGCGGAAAGTAGGCGGTGAACGAGGAGAATTGATGAATTGTATTTGGGTCGAGACAGGCCGTGTCGTTTGCCACACAAGTAAGAATCGCAATGATTGAACCGCCTCGAGACGCGGCCGGGGGCGTTGACGACGAGGTTAGTGACATGCCATCGCCGATCAGAACCCACTGCGGGCTGCCGCTAAAACGGAAGCAGGTTAGAAGCCCAAACTGATTGCCTAGGGAGACCACCGTAGCCGAATCAAAGAAGCCGGGGCCACATTGCACCATCACAGGAGACGCCCATCCAGACGGCATTTTGGGAGCGTTAGCGAAACTCGGCGGCACCAAGGTTGTACCGGAGGTTGCCGAGTTCTTGGGCAAAGGAGTTATCGCAGCCAGGCATTTTTGGAAGGGCATCCCTTTCGGGCAAGCCGAACTTGGGATGGTCGTAACTGGCGATCCGGTAAGCCGACCCGCACCAGCGACACGAGGGGTACTGCTTAGCTGAGCCACTATAAACCATACCGAGATACCCAGTGCCAACGAGACTAATCCCGTTCGTGTAGCTAGCCGACGTGATAATTGTCGTTGCATGGGGTGAATCTAATGTCACCGGGTGTATGTGTCAAGCAAAGTTTCTTTATCTTTCGAAGTATTTACAGTTTTCCTAGTCAAATATGAATACCTTGAGCCGCCGAAGCTGGGAGTAATTCTGGAATAGGTCTAGCATGCGAGGCCTAAATGGTCGCGCAAGAAACCCACCCCCAAAGGCTTCGCCCGCGCTGCATATATATGGGCATGACCAAAACAGAACGAGACGCGAAACCCCGCAAGGACGTCCGCCAGGATCTGGCCGACGCGCTGATCAGCCACATCGCAGCTGGCACCGCCCCCTGGCAAAGACCCTGGAACCCCGCAGCCGGAGACGATACACCCATCAATGCCGTCACCGGCAAGCGCTACCGAGGCATCAACCAGTTCTGGCTCGGCCTCAATCAGCCCGATTCGGATCCCCGCTGGTGCACCTTCAACCAGGCACGGGAGAAGAATTGGCAAATCCGCAAGGGATCGCACGGCATCTCCGTCGAAAAATGGATGGTGCTGGAAAACTCCAAGGATCTCGAGGCCGATGGGGAGGCGGCCACCCTCAAGGAAAAGCGTCTCGTGGTGAGGTACTACACGGTATTTCACGCCTCCCAGATCGAAGGAATGCCCGAACTGGTGTGCCCCGAGATCTACCAGGCCTCCCCCGAACCCGACCCCCGCGTCACGGCAATAGTCTCGGGCAT
>JAJYGZ010000349.1 GCA_021790495.1 Actinomycetes bacterium | reverse complement strand
GGGAGAGATCGACGACGCGGCATCGATGTTGGCAGGGCTGCTTGATGGCATCGCGCCGCAAGCCTGGAGCCGCACCGGCACGCGCAGCGATGGATCGGTCTTTAGCATCGACAGCTTTGCGCGCTATATGGCCCATGACTTGGCCCATCACATTCACGACGTGAGCTAATACGTGCTCCCGCGGCGGGACCTAGCGCCAAAAGAGCTTTCGATCCGCGCATCAATCTTGGCGATGACATCGCCACACGTCAAGCGGAGGCGTCAACCACTACGGAGCCACCCAGGCCGGGTTGGATTCCCAGGCGGGGGGATTAGTTCGGCGACTGGGTTCTGTTTCGCTAAAAAGCGCCATGACGGTGATTGCCGAAAGCGCCATCAGGATCGCGGTAGCCCAAAAAGCAGCTGTCAACCCGCCGGCAAGCGCTATCGCCCCGAGAATTACGGGACCCACGGCGTAGCCGCCGTCTCTCCAGAGCCGATATACGCCAAGTGCTCCTCCGCGCCAGGATGGGTGGGCGACGTCGCCCACCGCTGAAATTAAATTCGGATAGACAAGCGCCATGCCCAATCCCATCACGGTAACGCCTGCGACCCAATCTGTGAATTGGGAAGTGAGAACTACCCCGACGATTCCGGCTCCGATCAATAGGATTCCCGTAACGATCGGTGTTTTGCGGCCGATCTTATCTGCCAGGGCACCGGTCGCAACCTGGCCAGCCCCCCAGACCCACGCGTAGACCCCGACGAGCAGGCCGATGCGAGCAACGCTTATGCCCTTGTGGATGAAGTAGATGGGAAAGAACCCCATGACAAGGCTGTCCGCGAACTTGTTCAGCATTCCTGCCTGACACACCGCGAGCATGCCCTTGTCGCGCCAACTCATATATGCACCAAGGCGGGACAACTTGGGAGCCAGTACGGGGCGGGAATCGGATTGGGCGCGAGAGGCCGATTCGGCCGCAGCCCACGGACGTGTTTCTTGAGCCAATCCCGCCGTAACGACAATGCCAGCTGCCACCACGGCAAGCGCCAGGATGTAAGGCGCGGGTCGCAATCCATACGAAGCGACGAGCAGGCCGGCTGCGAAGCCACCGAGACCGACTCCGATGTAACCGGCCGACTCGTCGAGACCGACGGCAAGGCCCCGGTTTACCGGGCCGACGAGGTCTATTTTGGCGGTGACCGACATCGACCAGGTGAGGCCCTGATTTACCCCGAGGAAGAGATTGGCAAGTACTACCCACCACCAGGCTTGAGCCAAGATGATTAGAAGCGCGAATGGAACCGCGAATGCCCAGCCGAGAAGGAGAAGCATCTTACGCCCGTGATGATCTGAGAGGCGACCCGAAATTAGGTTCATGATCGCTTTGACCGCGCCAAAGCCGCTTACGAAAGAGACGGTATAAAGGATTGAGGTAATTCCGAAAGCGTTGCGGGCCAGGGGAGGCAATGCGACTCGCTCAACGCCGATGGTCATCCCAATCATCAGGGTGAGGAGGGTAAAGATCGAAAATTGTAACCAGTTTTCCTTCAAGCCGAGATGGTGCTCGGCCTTCTTGGGAACCTTTGAGAGGCGATCGCTATCGGACGAGGGGGCCGAATAACTCACCGGGGCTCGCTCGAATTGATCCCCGCCGCCGCGCGGGCGAACCACGGCGACGTTGCATCGATTCCCTGACTTGAGAGTGCTTCACCGCGGGTGCGCGATGATGCCGGAACCGCATCGGGGGATATCCGCAGAGATAAGGTTTGGAGGTGCAGCGTCAATGTCAGATTCTCAAATCTTCAAGTGATGATAAGAATAACATAGCATCCTTCGGAGGCCAGGAGGTCGCCTCGGGCCTAAATGCCGCGCGGACAGCGGCGCATCTGGGCTTGAGCGTTCTGGCTAGGCCGAGTCAGAGACATGAGTGTCTTCTCCGGTCTCAATGGGAAGTCCGGATTTGCGCCATTGGGGAAAGCCTTCTTCAAGACGAGAGGCGACCATCCCCGCCCCTCGGAGCGCACGCACTGCTTCTGGGGCGAAAGCGCAGTAGCGGCCCCGACAGTAGGCGACCACTGGCAGGTCGCCGGGAAGCTCGTCGATGCGCAGTGCGAGTTCGGCCAGCGGTATCGAGCGTGCTCCAGGTATGTGGCCGGATCTGAACTCCGCACGCGGGCGAACGTCAACAACCGTTATGTCGCCGCGCGCCAGACGGTCGAGCAGTTCCTGGCGTCCCAGCAGCTCAAAGTCGTCGTCGGCGCCCAAATAAGCTCTCGAAAGCGCGCCAAGGTCGGGTCGCACCGTTTCGGCTACCCGTAGAATCGCCGCCCAAAGTTCCTCGACGTGCTCGTTGGCGAGGCGATAATAGATTCGAGTTCCGTCGCGCCGCGAGCATACCAGACCGGCTTGAGCCAGTCTTCTCAGGTGATGCGAGGCATTCGCGATGCTCTGGTCGAGTTCATTGGCAACCTCTTCAACCGACCGCTCCCCTTGTGCGAGCACCTCCACGATTTCGCCGCGGCGACCCGCTCCCAGCGCACTTGCGATTAGGGAGAACGAATCGAACAGAGCCGCCTTGGCTTCATGGTTGATCGCAGGGACTCTATCTTCAATTATTCGCATAATTACTTGATCTTAATCGAGCCAGGATCGAGCGTATCTTTATTTCGAGCCGGTTTCGCAGTTATCCGCCCCGACGAGTGCGCTTTATGGCGCCTGCGCCACAAAGAGTAGCGAGCTGCACCACGCCGTTAGTCGACAGGCAGATCGATCACTATCTGGGGACCGGAGTCCTCGCCGGCTTGATGGTCTGTGGACGGATTCCGGGAGGCCGTAGAACGCGTCCAGGAGATGAACCCCGCAATTAGGCAAGCGACAATTGCGAAAGCGAAGGCCGTATGAAGCCCCTCGGCAAATGGGGTCGCGATCAGGTGCGGAAAGAATGCCCGACCGGTCAAGGTGTTTATGTTGGAGTTGCTCAACTTCGAAAGTTCAGATGTGCCCAGGAGAGCCTTGATCGGGTTGTATCCGAGAAACGCGGCGAAGAGGATGGAGATTGGCGGAAGATGTCCGATTCGCTCAGCGACGCTGGCGGATACCCCGTGAGCCATCAATCCCGACGACATCGCTCGGGGCAGCACAGAGGCCAGTCCCGCGATCATCAACGAGAAGAATATCCCGATGCTGAAGACCTGGGCTGAATTCTGGAAGGTGGAATTCATGCCGCCTCCCGCGCCGCGGTGTTGAGGAGGCAGCGAGTTCATCACCGAGGCTCGATTCGGGGACGAAAAGATGCCCTGGAACAGGCCAGAGAAAAAAAGAATCACCGCGAATGCCGGATAGGCGAAATTCACCGGCAGCAATTCCAGAAGCACAAACGCGGTAGCGGTGCCTACCGGTCCGATGGTGGTGAAAAGTCTTGTTCCAAAGCGGTCCGATAAAGTTCCCGAAAGCGGTCCAGCGATGAGGAATCCTGCAGTCAAGGGAAGCATGTAGATTCCTGCCCAGAGCGGGGTCGTCTCGAAACTGAAGCCGTGCAGGGGGAGCCAGATCCCTTGGAGCCAGATGATCATCATGAACATCAACCCGCCTCGCGCCACGGCGACGAGAAACGTCGCGGCAGTCCCGGCAGCGAAGGCGCGGATTCGAAACAGGGGTATTCGAAACATGGGATTCGCGACCCGGGTTTCAATTACGACAAAGCTGGCCAGGAACGCCACTCCGGCGACAATTTCACTAATTACCCAGGGATTTGCCCATCCCATGGGCGACGTCGCGTAGGGCCGAATTCCTCCGGTGACGCCGATCATCACCAGTACCAATCCGATGGCAAAGGTGAGATTGCCGACCCAGTCGATGGGCGCATCGTGCCGGACGCCGCGATCCTCGAGCTTTAGGTACGCCCATATTGTTCCAAAGATACCGATTGGGACGGAGATCAGAAAGATGAGGCGCCAATTGATCGGCCCGAGTATGCCGCCGAGAACCAGGCCGATGAACGTTCCGCTGATTCCGGCCACCTGGTTTATGCCCAGAGCCATCCCCCTCTGGTTGGCGGGAAAGGCGTCGGTAAGTATCGCCGAGGCGTTTGCCACCAGAAAGGCCGAACCGACTCCCTGTACTAGGCGCATAACGATAAGCCAGGTTGCGCCTGGGCGATGTTGCATCCAGTCGATCGCCAGAAGCAGCGATCCCACCGTGTAAATGACGAAGCCGAGGTTGTACATCTTGACCCGCCCGTAGATATCTCCGAGGCGACCAAGGCTCACGACCAGGACGCTTGTGGTCACCAAGAACCCGAGAATCATCCAGAGGAGATAAAAGCTGTTGCCGGGAGCCAAGGGATTGAGGTGGATCCCGCGGAATATGTTGGGCATTGCGATCAAGGTGATCGACGAGTCGATCGTCGCCATCAAAACACCGAGTGTGGTATTTGAGAGCGCTGTCCACTTATAGTTTTTACCGGCCCTCGAGCCAGCTTCACCCGTTGCCGAGGCGCCACTCAAGGCCAAGCTCTTTTTCGCCAAGTTTCGTCTTAGTTGTTTCGTTCGGGAGTTTGGTCTCGATGCAAATCGCCGAAATTACTTTCATTAATCAACTAAAACGCTATCACCGAGGCGCGAGTTTGCAAACTCGGTTCTTGGCATTGTGCCGAGTTGGGTCGCGTTGACGCTTGTGGTCAAGGGGCGCGGGCATGATGGCCTATTGCAGGGCGCGCGATTGGCCACAACGATATGGCCGGAGGCCGCGGACGGGTAGTTCAGGAAAAACCGCCTTGGCGACGCCTCTCTTAGAGGTCGTTGCCAGAATAAGAGAGGTTGAAGCTCTTATTTGCGAGAGGAAAATCCGGGACGATGGTTTCAGCCATGGCCAGTGGCAGCGCAGGCCAATTAAACCACGAGGGGTCGACGACCTTTACCCGCGACAGATGGCCCGAATCGTCGAGCTCAACGCGGTTCGCAATGGTTCCTCGCCATCCTTCGACGAGGCCAAAGCCCTGGCGCCGGGGCGAATCTTGACGTGCCGCGACTAATGTCCCATTCGGTAAAGCGCGCTCTGACAATATTGAGCCGAACTCGCCAAGAAGCTTTGCGGAGGCTTGGAACTCTTTGACCCGCAGTGAAAAGCGCGCCATGACGTCTCCCGAAGCTTCAAGCGCCGCTTCGATGGGAAGGCCGACGAAGGGATGGGCAATTCTGGCGTCTGTTGCGATTCCGACCGAACGTGCAACCGGGCCGAGCGCACCGAGCAGCAGAGCGTCGGCGCGAAGGAGCGTGGCGGTATGGCTGAAGCGTTCGTGAACCATCGGGTTGCCAACGATGATTTCTGCGAGCTCTTGAAACGACTCGGCAATGTTTCGCAGCTGATCGAGCTTCAGGTCTCCGATTAGGGAGATTCCGCCAATCTTGATCGCGCCGCGCAACAGCCTGTTGCCGGTTATCCCTCGATTGATTCGCAGCAGTTCTTCGCGCAAGGCGAGCGCATGGGAATTTGCCACCGAGTACCCCACGTCATTGGCCATGGCGCCAACGTCGGCCACGTGATTGTAGAGCCGCTCCAATTCAAGCAACATTGCCCGCGCCAGCGCGACGTCAGGATTTACGGTCACCCCAAGGGCCTCTTCGACCGCGAGGACATAAGCCAAGGAGTGTCCGATGGAGGAATCACCCGATATCTTTTCCGAGAGCGCGACTCCTGCCGTGGGCTCCATCCCTTCGAAGAGCTTCTCGAGCCCCTTGTGGAGAAACCAGAGGCGGATCTTGAGCTTCACTACAGTCTCGCCCACGGCGTAAAACCTGAAGTGGCCCGGTTCGATAAGTCCGGCGTGGATTGGCCCGACGGGAATTTCGTAGATTCCAGTTCCTTTGACGGGTACGAAAGGATAACCCGGGTCATCTTCAAGCGAGAACTTAGCTACCCCAGCGTTGTGGCGCATCGGGTACCAGGTCGGGAGCCAGTGGCCGTGGCGTACCAGGCGCCGAGGCATCGGGTGGTTTGCGATCTTGACCCCGAAAAGGTCGTGGAACTCCCGTTCGAAGCGACTGGCTGGGAAGCTAAGCGGCGCGAGGCTGGTGATAACTGGATCGTTGGATGGAAGATTCACCGATATTTCGGTTCGAAGATCGGGATTCGGCGAGACGAAGGCATAAACCAACCGGATTTGATCGGCGTCGTCTATGGCACTCGCGAGTGCCAGGCGCGCCCCCTTTTCCAGCTGCTGGCTTACGGCTCGGGGGAGACCTTCGGGCTCGACGGTTACGCTCTCGCGCTTGACGTTGATACCGACGGTCGGAGAGTAGTCCCATTCGGTCATCGGATTGCTCCCAGTGCCGAGCTGGCGTGTTGAATTACGGTCCTTAAAGGCTGCGC
The DNA here is from genome assembly GCA_021790495.1 of Actinomycetes bacterium. GTDB lineage: Bacteria > Actinomycetota > Acidimicrobiia > Acidimicrobiales > Acidimicrobiaceae > Acidithrix. The sequence continues at coordinate 1,350 of JAJYGZ010000349.1, read as the reverse complement.
GAATAGACCGACGTAGAGCGAAATCGCGACACCGAGGGCCAACGCCATCGATTCCAGTTTCGAAATAGCGAATCTGGATGCGTCGGAGAGTCCTTTTGAAAAGAGCATCGCTGAGATGTGGCGAAATATCGAGCCGACCCCAATTAGAAGTGCGGCGGCCGCTAAGAGCAGTATCGCGATGCCTCCCGAGGCGCCAAGAGAGTAGCCGATAGTTGCTTCAGCGGAGAAGATCGCGAATGGCGGAAATCCGAGCAGCGCGATGGTGGCCAACCCAAGTGCGAACGCGACCCTCGGGGATTGCCTTGCCAAGTCCGAGACGTCCGCTATCGCGGTAGAACCGATCCGATCCTGGATTTGTCCACTCGCGATGAAGGCCGTCGACTTGGCGATGCCATGGGCGAAAACTTGAAGCAGCAGAGCGTAGACGGCTGTACGAGTCCCGATCGACGCCGCTACGGCGATCACACCCATATTTTCCAACGAGGAGTAGGCAAAAAGCCGCTTGAAGTCTTTCTGTTCGATTAGCAGCAGGGCGGCGACGGCGATCGTGGCCAGTCCCATCACCAGCAATCCTTTTTGAAACAGAGCGCTGCCGACGCTCAGGTCGGCAACTTCCTTGATGCGCAGAAGGATTCCTAATGAGACCGAGAGGAGCACTCCGCTCATAAGTGCCGATATCGGAGCGGGCGCCTGGGAATGGGCGTCGGCTAGCCAAGTGTGAAATGGTACGAGTCCCACTTTGGCGCCGTACCCGAGGAGCAAAAGCCCCAGAGCGAGGCGGGTCGCCCCGTTGTGCATTCTGGGCGCGGCGCCGATGAGGTAATGAATGTCCAGTGCTTGAGCCGACGCCAAACCAGCATGCGTTGCCGAGTAGTAAAGCAGGACGGTTCCGAAAAAGGCCAGCGTGATGCCAAAGGAACATATGATGACGTACTTCCAGGCCGCTTCGAGCGCTTTGGTCGAACCTTTATGCGCCACCAGAAACGCGGTGGAGATGGTGGTGGCCTCTATTGCTACCCATATCAGACCCAGGTTGTCCGAAATAATCGCACCCGACATGGCGGCGAGGAAGATTTGTAGCAGCACCAGATACCGCCGGGCTTTATGCGCCGACGCCTGATCCGGTGTCGTTTCATGCTTGAGATAGCTCCAACTCGCGATGGTTGCTAGCAATGAGACCGCAGAGGTGGTAATCAGCATGAAAGCGGTCATCGCGTCGGCGTAGATAATCGAACCGAGCAGATGGATGCTCGGACCCGAATAAGCGGCGAGTGCTCCCAGAGCGAGTACGAGTGGCGAAGCGAGCCCAAGCCAGCGCGCCAGTCGGCTCCACCCCAGAGCGTAGCTCGC
>JAJYGZ010000220.1 GCA_021790495.1 Actinomycetes bacterium | reverse complement strand
CTAGTCGAGATTTCTACGATTGGGACCAAGTGGTACTACGAGGTCAGCTGCCCTACTTGTACCGATAAGTATCGTCAAGCGATACGCCCCGGATCAGACGGGGAGTTCGCTAGCGAATACGAGGAGGAGATCAAGGCGGTTGCTCTTGATATCCTCTTGAACCACTATCTGGGCGAACACGTTCTTGCGGAACTCGAGCGTGAAGCAGCAATTGAGGATTCGGGGACAGAGAACGAATGAAAGGGAGGTCATCTTGTCAGCGGTAAATGGTTGCAACATACCCGACGATCTTTTCTACGTGGTTGAAAAGCACGTATGGGCGCGCGTCGAGGGGGACGAAGTCGTGGTGGGGTTGACTGATGTCGCCCAGAATATGGCCAAGTCGATCATATCTGTCACTTCCAAAGGGGCGGGAAAGCCGATCAAGCGCGGCAAGAGCGTAGCCACGGTTGAAAGCGGAAAGTGGGTAGGCCCGGTACCGAGCCCTGTAGAAGGGCAGGTAGTCGCGGTGAACACCGCCTTAGCAACCAATCCAGGTCTGCTCAACAGCGACCCCTACGGCGACGGATGGATCGCGCGTCTTGCTCCGGCAGATTGGTCGGTCGATGTCGCTGAGTTGGTTACCGGAGCCGAGGGGATTTCCGCTTACCAGGCCTTTCTCGATTCTCAGGGAATCTCTTGCGGGAGTGAGTGAAGTAGTTGGAGACATGGGCCGGGTGCGCGTTTCCTGATGACGTGCTTTACAACCTGCAGGGCGATACGTGGGTCCGATATGAATCCCCGGACCTAGTGGTCATTGGCATGAACGACGTGTCTCAGACCCGAAGTGGGAGGTTGGTTCATGTTGGGTGGAAAAGGCCGAGCAAGCGAGTGGAGCGCGGACGGCCGATTTGTGTGATTGAGAGTTCGAAGTGGGTGGGGCCGATGCGTTCTCCGCTTACCGGGGTCATTGTCGAGAATAACGAGGGGGCCTTCGCCCAAGACATCGCGATCGCGAACCGAGACCCTTACGGAGCGGGGTGGTTTTACCGAATGAAGGTCGAAGAGCCCCGCGAGAGAGACGAGCTGGCGGATGCTTCGGCGGCGTTTCAGCACTACAGAAGGATAATCGACGAGAGCAACTTGAGGTGCTTTCGTTGTGAGGTTTAGGGTCAGATCCGCTCGCGCAAGCGAAGCTGATGGGGGCCGAAAGGCTTTGTACCGAGGCACTGGCATCGGACAAAGGTAAGAACCGCATAGGAACCAAGGGGGAGAATATGGAAAATACTGCGGACATGGAGGGCTTCGCCGACGCGAAGAAGATGGCGATGATATGTTGGAGTTCGGATCTCGATCGGGTCTGGCCGGTCTTGATTCTGGCGACTACGGCCGCAGCCTCGGGGTTGGAAGTCGACCTCTTCTTTACGTTCTGGGGACTGAGAGTGCTCCAGAAGAACGATGTCCGGCTGACCGGTAAGAACTGGATGCAAAAGGGCGAGTCCCTGGTCGATCGCGGCGGCACCGATCATCTCAAGCTGGGCAAGATCCACTTCGGTGGCGCAGGCACCAAGATGATCAAGATGCTCGCCGAAGAGCACAAGGTGGCCTCGCCGACTGAGCTGCTGGAGATGGCTATGGATCTTGGGGTTCGGCTCCATCCTTGCCAGATGACAATGGACCTTTACGGTTTGTCCAAGGACGACTTCATCGAGGGCATCAGCGTTCCCATCGGTGCCGCGTCCTTTATCAACATGGCCGCCGACGCAGACATCACGATGTTTATTTAGGACTATTGGTATCGGTTCGCAAAGTTATACAGATGAAGCGGGCGTCATATGGATTGTCGGGGACAATCCAGTGGCGCTTCGCGCCATCTCTCGCGCCGCCCAAGAGGCGGGCTTTGTTATTGCAACTGAGGCGCCTTCCTCGCTGGCCCCCTTTACGCGTCTGGTTATCGTAGCCGAGGTCGTGAATCAAGACGATATCCTGGCTGCACGATCCTGGAAGGACGAATTTCCCAGCGCGTATCTCGTCGGGTTTCTGGAGATGCCCAAGCAGAGTCTTTGGCTCGCGGCCGAGCGCGCCGGTTTCGACCTGGTGTGCTCTCGCGGGAGCGTGGGGCCGGCCCTTCGCAAAGTGCTCGGCGACGACACCCTAACCTCGACCGACCGGGCCATCGCGGTGTGCAATTCCGCAGATATCGCGGGGCGCCTCGGACACCTTATGGACCTTGAGCTCGAATCCCTTGGGGCGATATCCCTTTGGCGGGTCGAGGGTCGGGTGTTATGCACTGGAAGGTGCCCTCATCAACGGGTTAGTCTCGCGAGTGGCGAGATCGATGGAAGCGTCGTCACCTGCCCGGCGCACGGCAGCCGTTTTGATTTGATCTCGGGCGAACGGATGCGCGGTCCAAGCGACTTTGACCTAGCCTGCTATGGGACGTACGAAGAGAACGGCAGAGTTTGGGTTTTGCCCAAGCGCTAACAGAGCAGCGACGTTCGTTCGGCCGCGACGGGGCGCGATTTAATCGTTGGCGATAATGCCGGTGCGCCGACTTAGCTCGTCGCGCAACACACCGCGAAGAATATCGATGGCGTCTATAACCTTGGGGTGTCTCAGCGAGTAATAGATGCTGTTGCCTCTTCGCTCGGTGTCAACGAGTCCTCGGGTGCGCAGTATCGCGAGGTGTTGGCTAACGTTCGAAGCCGGCGAACTGAGAAGCGCCGAAAGCTCATTAACGTTGTAGGAGCCGTTGCTAAGCGCCCAAATCACCATGAGGCGCTTTGCGTCATTTAGCGCCATGCACATATTTGAAACGAGTTCTTCCATTTCGAAGCGCACGTGATCCATGGCTCCGACTTCGTACTGTGTCACTTGGTCCTTGGTCTCAGTCATATTTGCAGCCCGTCCTAGGAATTACATGGTAATTCTACTCCAACAAGGTGCGCCTGTACGAACATTTTCGATCGAATGGCGATCTTTCACGATTCTTTCGTTGCCATTTATCGCCGGATCTAGCGTGATCCGTATCGTTCGGGTCTGGTTGGCGCGGATCCCGGTTCTCGCGTCTCGTTGTTCCCAGCTGACGAGGATGGGGTCTCGGTGTTGTTGGGTTTGGCATCCCGTGTCTAATCGAAGATGACGGTGCGAGCCCCGGCGATCTGAAGGCGATCCTCAGCGTAAAGATTGACCGCGCGAGCTAGAACTACGCGTTCGACATCCCTGCCTAGCGCGACGAGTTCCTCTGGGGTTTTCCCGTGGCTTACGCGGACGACATCTTGTTCTATTATCGGGCCTTCGTCCAACGCAACCGTAACAAAATGAGCAGTGGCTCCGATCATTTTCACGCCGCGTTCATACGCTCGTAGATATGGATTGGCGCCTTTGAACCCCGGGAGAAAAGAGTGGTGAATATTGATTATATGCCCGAAGTAATCATTGCAGAATGGTTCGCTTAGAACTTGCATATAGCGAGCTAAAACGATCGCGTCGATCTCATATTCTGACACTAATTGACGAAGTCGAGTTTCGGCGGCGGGTTTGGTGTCTGGGGTGACCGGAATATGAAAGAATGGCACGCCATGACGCTCCGCGATGGGACCGAGATCGGTATGATTCGAGACAATCACCGGTAAGTCGATCGCGAGATCGCCTATTTCACGTCGATAGAGTAGGTCGACAAGACAGTGGCTGTGTTTTGAAACCATAATCAAGGCGCGCCTCGGTACGTGAGCCTGGCGCAGGTTCAACGCCGGGGCGTATTGCATTAATTCTGAGACGATGGTTTTTCGGACTAGTTTGCTTGAATTGTCGGGACATTCGAAGCGGACGCGCATGCAGAATTGGCCGGTAATCGGATCTGAAAATTGTGCGCTTTCGATGATGTTGCCATTCGCATGGACGATTCCTTGCGCGAGCGAACGAACAATGCCGGGGCGGTCCGCGCACTGGAGCGTCAGTATGTAGTGCGTCATATTATTGTGGTCCCAGCCCTATCATATCGCCCCGATAGATTGGATTTCCCAGATGGTGGCTTGCAGAAGGCAATACCTGGGTGTGGGGATAAATTGCTTTAGTTATCTCAGTAACGCCTTTGGCTGTGGCCGCGTACGACGAAATTCTTGGCCAGCACCGTTCTCGAGCCATGGCGTGTGACTCGTGCTTTGCGGAGCATGCATCTCTCAATTAACGCTCGATTCGTGTTTCTAGGATTCTCGGGTTGCCAGCATCGACGTTGCGTCGGCCCGGCCGCTCGGCGCCTGCTCTTTGACCACCCTAGTTGAGACATGCGGAGAATCTGGGGCTATTTGGTCTTGGAAATCAGAGCCCTGCGACCTCGGCCGTATGCGCGGCCCGTATTGGCCACGGGTGCTGTCGCATGGGTGCGCTATTTGCGCATTTGACTGCACCGGGAGTCTGTGGGCCGCCACGGTAGCCAAGAAGTGGGTGCCCGGCGGATTGAAGGGAAGTGATCCGAAGTCATCGCGTGAAACCTTGGTTTAGGAGAACGGCTTTGGCAATATTTGGGGACTCTTCGTGGCCGTAGGGGCGTTTCAGCGATGGGGGCTGGGCACCATGTGTATTCGGTGTGGCGATCGCCGTGGTTCACTGGGCATTTTGGCGCGAAATTCGTCTAGGTTTATGGAAATCACTACCGAGGATCTCAATGTCTACACTTGTCAGCTTTCATGCGCATCCCGACGACGAATGCCTCACTACCGGAGGAACCATAGCCAAGGTCGTGGCCCAGGGTCACAGGGTCGTCCTAGTGGTTGCCACCGGGGGAGAAGAAGGTGAATATCCCGAGGGGTTTATCTCGTCCCAAGAGGAGCTCGGGCCGATAAGGCGCGAGGAGCTGCGGCGTTCGACCGAAATCCTTGGGGTTGAGAGGCTGTACTTTTTGGGCTATCGAGATTCTGGCATGGCGGGTAGCCCCGCGAATTCTAATCCGGATTGCTTCGCAAACGCCGATGTCGCCGATGCCGCAGGTCAGTTGGCAGGGATAATCGTGGCCGAGGGCGCCGACGCACTGACTATTTACGACGAGAACGGCGGCTACGGTCACCCGGATCATGTCATGGTGAACCGCGTTGGTCTCGTGGCGGCCAAACTCGCCCAATTGGATGACGTGCTGGCCGCTACCATGAACCGTGACTTTATCGCTGAGTTGATGCGAACCGCGCTTGCCGAAAATCCCGAATCGATTCCCGAGGAGATGCGCGCCAATTTCGACACTTCTAGCTTTGGGACGCCAGCCTCGGTAATCAATACCGAGATAGACGTCAGCGACTACGTCCGCCGCAAGTACGATGCTCTTGCGGCGCACCAAAGTCAGGTCCAGAGCACTGGCTTTGCCTTTTCGCTCAGTGATGATGCCTTTGCCGCCGCATTTTCCACGGAATGGTTTATCTCTCTCAAGTCCGGGGTTGAAACGCGTCGGTCGATCTTCTAATCGATAGCGGCTCGGTGGTCACTCTATGATGCGAGCCAATGCTGCACGGGCTGCTTCTGAAGAAGCTGCCAGCGTCGAAATCTCAGCGGCTAGTACCTCGAGGGACTCAGAAAGCGTCGTCTGGCGCCGTGAGATTGCCACACCTCTGACTACTTGGTTTATCTGACATTTGAGGCCGCCGCCGCTCTTTTCAAACCGGAGTTCGCGATCTGGAAAGACGACTCGAAGCGCACTGGCGTGCCCGGGCCGCTTGGCGATGCGATCCGCCATCGAACGTTGGGTGGTTACTTCGATCATGCTAGCGGGAAGAATTGCCTTGAGTTTGGATGCCAGGGAATCCACCATCATCTCAACGTCCGCCATGTCCGCTCGAAGCGCGGCAGCGATCAGATCAATTTCGGAAGATTGAAATGGCTCGGTCATCTAGCTATCCGTAAGAGGAAGCACTAACTGCGGCTTGGCAATGACATGGTTTTCGCGCAAAGGCTTGACGGCGGTTCCGATCGCGAAGAATTCGGTGGTGTGTCCGCCCCAGCGGTGTGGAAGAGAGAGAAGCTGAACCCCGACGATGCCTTCGGCATGCAGCACTTCGGCCTCCGCCTGCATTCGGCTCATCGCCAGTTCTCGGGCGTCGTAGAGGGCTTCGGTAAATTGAGGAATCTCGACGTTCTGTCCGAAGTTCGACATCGACTGAAACATCCTCTGATGGGCAATGTGATAAACGCACGTGCCCATGACCATCCCGAGCGGCGCATATCCAGCTTGGATTAGCGTCCAGAAATCCTGGCCGGAGAGGTCTGAGGTGAAAGGCTTTCCTTGGCTCCTCCATCCGGGCGAGTGGTCGTCGGCCACCACTGCGGTTCCCACGGCGATGAATTCGGCAATGTCGGTGCCGAATTCCTTGAACTCCACCTCGAGGCGCACGCCGACGATTCCATCAGCGCCGAGAATATCCGCCTCGGACTCCATGCGCGCCATGGCCAACTCCCGGGCGTGGTACATTGCTGCGGTGAGCTTGTCGAGTTCCTGGTTTGCGCTCCACCTGCCGACCTGTAGGCCAACGTGGTAGATGCTTGAGCCAAAGACAAGTCCGAGTGGGCGAAATCCAGCCTCGCGAACCAGAAGAAACTCGTTTACCGAGAGGTCGGAGGTGAACAGGCTCGTGCTTTGGCCCGGCTTCATTTCCGACAGCCGCTTGATGGCATCCTCGGGTATACCAAGCGCCTGGGGGTCTAGGATCTCGTTGGCCATAGTATCTAGCTACCTTCTCTACTTGTCTTTCAGCGAAAGGATCGAAAGCGGACTTGAAGCCCGCTCGGTGGTTGCAAAGCTTGCGATGGCCGTGCCAACCGCTCTTACTTCGGCGATGTGGTCGCGGTGATTCTCATAGGGTTCGAACTCGAAGACGTGCATGGTGAGCGAGTCGATGATAGCCCCTTGGGCGCCACAGGTCGAAACAGCGCGGCGAAGTCGCTCGCGGGCGTTGGCGCGACCAGAAGTCACCAGATCCGTGAAGCCCGATATTTCGCTGTTTGGGGCGAACACATTGGATTGGGCGTAGGTGGTGTAGTCGTCGTGGCGAATCGCTACCGAAACTTCTACAATGATCGCCACCGGTACGTAACCCGAGCGCAGTAACTTCGAGAAGTCGCCTCCGCCTAAATGCGTGCTGAACGGCTTGGTTAGGCGCGTCGGCCCCATCGATCTCACCGCGGTGCCCATCGCAACGAACTCGACCGCGCCGGATCCGAGCTGGTTTTGGGACAGGCGGATATCTACGACGCCATCCGCCTTGACCTGGGTTGCCTCTAGCATCATCCGCGAAATCGCGCTCGACCATCCTGAGTTGATCACATCGATATAGGGGGTATAGCCATAGCTGGATCCCGCCATGCCTACGCCGTTGTTGAGTGTCCGCGACGATCCGTACATCTGGTTGGCGCCCATGCCAAAGGATTGGTACGCCATGCCGCATGATGGCATTACCGCTCCGTTGGTGTTCACGACGGTCGCGCCCATCACTTCGCTAGCAGGGTAGAAGCCCACCGATTGGATGCCGGTGGCTCCGGGAATCGACAGGAGCGAGGATCTTATATGACTAGAGGAGATATTGTCCATACGCCGTTGCGCCGCGGGGGGAAGCCCGGCGGTATTCCACTCAACCAAACTCTCGCCTCCCGGATGACTTTGTCGCTAGCTCTGATCCTATTGCCTTTTGGCGCTTTTGACCAGACGCCTCATCCACTTGGCCTACGACGCAGGTATCGGATGGCCGGAGCGCCGAGT
>JAJYGZ010000122.1 GCA_021790495.1 Actinomycetes bacterium | reverse complement strand
TCACGCTGCGCCTGGGCGAACGCACGGAATACCCCGTATTCAAAGAAGGACCAAATCCGGTAGTGACCTCGAATGATCTCCGACGTCCAGGTCGGATCGAAGCCGTCAAAAGCACCTGACTCTCCCGAGTCCTCGCAAAAGCGCTCAATCGAACGCTCTTGCTCGGCCTGCATCCGCACATAGGTCCGCTGCCACTGAGACGCCGGGTCCCGGAAGTCGAACCAGTGCGGGTGCACCAGTTTGGTCGAGTCCCGCATCCAGGCCGTACGGCCCTCCGTGGTTCTCAGAAACCAACCTTCCTTGTCAAAGCCGTCTGGATCGGGCTGCGTATAGCAAGTAACAGCCTCGTACTCAGAGATGCGGCGCTTGCGAGGCTTGATGTAGGTAAAGTCCCGCGGAGCTTTCGGGGACCCTAAGGCGTTGGCCGTCGTCATGAGACCCAGTCCGAATCTAGCGAATCGAGGGGATTCTTAATTTCGTATTGGAGCGCTCGTATGTCGTCGATTGTCCACAACTTCTCATCGTCGAGCGAGGGCTGAGCCAGAAGGGTCTTGCCGTCGGCTCGGAGCAGCCCGTTTTCCATTATGTACTCGTCGAGGGAGTAACCGTTGTAGAGCTCATAAAAGGTCTTGTAGGCAAGGAACTTTTGTGGATCCTCCCAGAAGATGAATTCGCACGCATCCGAACAAAACGCATGGCGGACACCCCCATACTCTCTAATCCTGGCGGTGGTAATGTCGATTCGCGGGAAGATCGTTGGCATCTGACACACTCTGCATAGTGGAGGCAGACTCTCGAACAGCGAAAGCGTGCTCGCGCCGTCCTTGGGATCGAGCAACTCGCGATAGCCTTCCCAGAAGAAGCCATAATGGTCATACCAGCCTGGATACTTCAACTCGAACCAGTCAAAGTCCTCGTTGGTCAGCGGATCGAACCGCCAGAACTGCAATGGCCAGGCCGAGAACGCCAGCATCGCTCCGGTATGCCCAACCCATTTCATCCGCTCCTGTGCTTCGGGGAACCAGCGCGGCAGCTTCAAACCGAACGGTTCCAGCTTGGCGATATATGAACCGACCCAGTCATCGGCGATCCATTCCTGCCACTTTTCCTGGTAGCTGGAACTCCGGTTTTTCTGGAAGTAGTCATAGACAACGCCGAGGAACGGGTCCAAGAACGCATGTTGGCGCCAGAATGCTCGGTCGAAGTCGGCTTGAAGATGAGGAAGATTATCCGGCTCGGAGACTACCGCGGCCAGCGTGGCGTAGCCATTGGCCATATGCCGGGCCTCGTCGGATTGAATGCTCAAAAATACCGACGGAGTGGATTGGTCGCCATTGAGTGCGGCCACCTCCGTCATAGCCACGAATATCGGATTCGTATACGCAGTCTCGGCGACCACTTGCAGATTAAGAGCTCCTTCGATCGGATCACCCACGAAAAAGGCTTCGAGCGCCGCCCGACCGGCCCGATTGAACATGTTGGTGCCCTTCAACTTCATTGCTTGGGCGAAACCCTCTGGATCCGCAGCATGTTTGGCGAAGAAGCGCGTGAGGTACATCTCTTGGTTTGTGTGACGTATCTCGTCGAGCATCTGTGCCATATAGCCCTGGCGAAGTTCGGCGTTGTCGATCGTGTCGATTAGCTGCCCGCAACTCTTCATCGCGGCGTACTCACCGAAGTTGACGACGGGAACGGCTACCTTTAGGATCTCCATCCACCTTCGCTCGGCTTGGGCGGGATAACCCGAACGCGCAAGCACATCTTCCAGAGCCCCGTACTGGCGCTCATCCTTCTCCTGCTCCATGGACATGTAGTCGCGAATGAGATGACGGAACGGATCCTTGGTCTTTTTCGGAATCTTGTACTTCGTGGGGTACCGGTCCGGCTTAGCTGCGTATGTTGCAGTCCATTCGAAGTCCTTGACCCGTTCGTGAGCCTCGACGATATCGCGCATGCTACTGACTCCTATCCGCCCGCCGATGACTGCGGCAGCAGTTCGACTAACTTGGGCGCCTTCGCTAAAACTTAACTCGCTGTGGCGCAGCGGGCTTTGGACTATTGTCTGAAATTAGCATCGGGGGATGGAGAAAATTACAGGGGGCGGGCGATGGATAACTGTGCGTGGGTAATCCCTGAAGTTGGCCATGAGACGGTGGTGACCCGTTGCATCGAGGCCCTTGAGCGCTTAAGCCTGGTTCTCGTTCTCCACGAGGGCGCGGCCGGGGGAGCAGCATTGCAGCTGGAGCTCGAGAGGCATATTCCACCCGGAGCGCCGATAGCCATCGTGCATCAACGAGGTATGGATGCCGAGTACCGCGACGCACTCAACTCACTTAAATATTTGGGGGGCCGCCTTGAGGTCATAGTCAGCGCCGCTGACCCTTTGACATGCGCGGTCGCACACACTCGGATCGAGGCGGTCTGCAATCCTCTGGTCGACCACGTGTCGCTGCATTGTGGCATTGCAACTTCCGCCATCACTCCGACCGCGCTTGAACACATCCTTTCGCACGAATCCGTCGAGTACCAAGGCGTTCGGTCACCCACCTCCACCGTGCACGAACGCCTCCGCGCCCTCGACCTTTTGTTCGCTGCCGTCTCTAGCCTCGATCGTATCGATGCTCTTGGGGAGCATTGCGCCATCATGGGATTCCCGCAAGGTGAGTTCGAACACCTGCTGGCCCAAGCGAGAAGTCGGCAAGCCCAGGCGACGCGAATGGCAGATCTAGAGACAGAATTGCAAAGATTGCTCCATGAACGTCGCCTGCACCATTCCGACCGGCAAGCCCAGGCATCCAGAGCGAAGGCGATTCGCTCGAGCGGTGGGGACGTATCGGTAGCACTGCGAAATACCGCTGCGGTGATTGGCCATGGGCTTCTGGTGGAGGACCAGAACTTCCAGCCAATTTACTGGTCCGACTCTCCGGGCCCACCGCCATCGCTCGGTGAAACGCTCGGCCCGAGCCGGGCTCGCTCGGTAGCTTCTAAGCTGCAGGTTGGAGTGCCCGAAATTGTACGCATGGGAGCTCCGGCTGGCGGGGCCCGCATGGTCCTGCGCCTCGGGGAGCAACCGACGCTCGGGTACGTTTCGCTCCTCGGCACTTCGCTGTTGGCCATCCCCGAGATGGTGGAAACACTGTTGTGGCTCGAACCGCTACTGCTCGTTAGCTGTCGCTTTCAGCAAACGACGCGGTCCCTCGCCGACCGGCAGATGTCAGGTATCGTTCACGCGCTTTGCGATGACGGCTTCACCGACGCCGAACGACAGGACGCCGCCGATCTCATCGGATGGCGCCCCAATGTTCCCCACCGAGTCGCCTTCATGCGTTTCGAGCGCTCGCACCCGGTCACCCCGGGTCAAGTCGTGAGTCTGCGCCGTGATGCGCGCCGTTCCGCGCTCACCGTTGGGGTTTATGGCGAGGGACTTGTTGGCCTGGTTCTCGAGGACAAAGGGAAAGAACTCGCCACGCTAATATCTTGGGCTCATGAACGCCGTCAAGCCGTAGGCGTGAGCGAGGTCACGGTGGGGGCGTCGAACACTCCCCGGGCTGTGCGTCAAGCCCAGTGGGCCGCCCAGATCGCCACCGAGACCGGTCGACGACTCGTACATTTCGACGACTTGGGCATCGAGACGCTCGCGTTCCCCGGGGCGGAACTCGGGACCCTGCGCGCTCTAAGGCCTCTACGCACCCTCGAAGAGGCGGCCAGAAAAGTGGGGTTCGAAGCTATCGAGACGCTGCGCGCTCTCTTCGCTTGTGGGGGCAACATAAAAGAGGCGGCGGCTTGCCTAACGGTACACCCGAACACTCTGCGCTACCGGATTGAGCGGTTGGCGACGGCCACGGGAATCGACCTCCTCGATCATGACGTCGCTTTCGAGCTAGAGCTAGCCCTTCGTATCGAGACCGGTCGCCGGGCTTGGGCCGCTCTCGAGGATAGGTCTGTTGCACTTCAACCAATTCGCGACTAGTCGCGAATTCTACGCGGCGAGCGATCTCGAAGTCGATCTGGTATGCAACCGTGTCAGGGCCTTGTGCGAGCTGTACGTCGATGGCCAATGCAGAACGTGTCCACCCGTTCAATGTTGAATGCCGATAGGCGTCTTTTCACCTCCGGGCGTCGCGACATCGCCGAAGCTGACTCCCTTTTTTGCGAATGGAACATCCCAGCCACAGGAGAATACCGCTTCTCCTGGCGCGGATATCTCGATAATCGATCCATGCCCAGGAGAAAATCGCATGGAAGACAAGCGTCGGCCCCACCGACGTTCCTACAAAGTACTCCCAGCTCCAGGGGCGGTTCTCGGGCGACCCAGCCTCCCTGGCTACCCGGATTGCTCCAGCTGAAAAGCGGCGCCGCGCAATCAGTTCGATCACGGCCGCTGCAAACGCGACAGCGCGGATTTCGACCGAATTCAGCGAGGCGACGACGACGCTTGACGCCAAGCTGGAGTTCGAGTCGCTCGTAGGCTGAGATGCTCTATCGTGGCATTGAGATCGAGTCCCCCGAGCGATTCGGATTTAGGATCTACCTTCATGATCGCAGTTTTATCCGGCGGCGTCGGCGCCGCAAGATTTCTTGAAGGCGCCAAAGAGGCATTCGAGGGCGAAGAGATCGTTGCGATCGTCAACGTCGGCGACGACGAAATCATGCACGGTCTCCACATCTCGCCAGACGTCGACACAATCCTCTATACCCTGGCTGGCTTGGTCAACCCGGCAACGGGATGGGGATTGGCGAATGAAAGTTGGCGGGTCATGGAACGACTCGCCTCTCTCGGCGGGCAGACTTGGTTTCGCTTGGGCGACCTCGATCTAGCAACGCACCTCTATCGAAGCGAACGGATTCTCAAGGGCGCCTCCCTCACCGATACCACCAGAGAACTATGTGGGAAGCTTGGAACCGGAATCAAGGTACTTCCAGTGAGCAACGACCCGATGCGAACCAGGGTCACCGTAACGACAGCCGACGGAGGATCCGAAACGATCGGGTTCCAGGAGTACTTCGTTGAGCGCCAACACGACTGCGACGTCACTGAGGTCAGCTATCAAAGCGCAGGGAGCGCCCATATGACGGCTGAAGTCTCGCAGGCTCTCGCTCTGGCGCGGGCCATAGTAATTGCGCCGTCCAACCCGATTCTTTCGATCGCGCCGATGCTCAGCATCGACGCTCTCGCATCGCTATTGATCGGCCGTCGTGAACGGGTATTGGCGATATCGCCCATCGTCGCTGGTAGCGCCATTAAAGGTCCAGCAGGCCGATTGCTTGATTCGCTCGGTTTCGAGTCAAGTGCACTGGGAGTCGCAAAGTTTTACCGGGACTACGTCGGACACATCGTCGTCGATGATCTAGACGCCGGACTCGTCCCGGAGATCTCCGCGCTGGGCATTTCCGTCTCTCATTGCAATACCGTCATGGATTCGCCGGAGGCCAAGCGCGCTCTTGGCGCGTTTGTGAAGCAGCGCATCGATGGCTGAGGGCCCCTTCGGCTCCGAGCCAGCGTCGAGCATCTCCGTCGTTGGCGTTAGCGGAATTCCCGAAATAAAGGCAGGCGACAACGTCGCTGACTTTGTCATGGCGAACTTCGCCTTAATGGAGTACGACGTGGTGGTAATCACCCAAAAAATCATCTCCAAAGCCGAGGGTCGAACGGTCCAAGTTGACATGTCGGCACCACTCGAACCTCAGTTGGAAGCGATAATCATCTCTGAATCGCGCCGCATACTCCGTCGGCGGCAAGGCCTTTTCATAACCGAGACCCACTCCGGTTACATATGTGCCAACGCTGGAATCGACCAGTCAAATATGCCGACTGGCACCGTCGGCCTCTTGCCACGGGATCCCGACCGCTCCGCGCGAAGAGTGCGCGACCGCATCCGCGCCAAAGCCTCGATCGAGGTTGGGGTGATCATTTCGGACACATTTGGCAGAACATGGCGACGCGGGGTGTCTGACATCGCCCTGGGCGTAGCGGGAATCGCAGCTATTGTAGACTTGCGTGGCGCCCTTGACGCTAGCGGGAGAGAAATGACCGCGACACAGATCGCTTTGGCGGATGAACTTGCCTCTGCCGCCGAACTGGTCAAGCCCAAAGCCGGAGCAGTTCCGGCGGTGATTATTCGCGGCGTAGATCGCCGCTTTTTTCGCGAGTCTTCGGTCGCGACAGAGATCGTTCGGCCCTTTAACGAGGATCTTTTCCGCTAATTTCGTAAAGCGGTTTGAGCACCATTTGCCGATTAGTTTCCCGGCGTCCCATCGTCGTCGTTGCGACGGTTTCGCTTGATCGCGTATTCGTGGGGATTCTCACGATACCAATCCATCAAATCGGCGATCCCGACCTCCAAGGTCGTAAAAGGCTTCCAACCAAGCTGAGTCGAGGCACGGGAATTATCAAGTGCCGATCGGCTGATCTCGCCAGGACGACTTGGCACCATCCTCGGACGAAGAGTGCAGCCAGATGCGCTCGCAATCAACTCATAGAGTTCAGTTATTCGAGTCTCGCGCCCTGTTCCTACGTTAACGATCAATCCGCCGCCGTTGTCCATGGTCCTCACCAGGGCGTCAGTTACATCTCGGACGTTGACAAAATCCCTGGTCTGAGTACCGTCGCCATAGATCGTGCACGGTCGTCCCGCCAGACAGCGCTCCGAGAAGATCGATATGACCCCAGATTCAGCGGATCCCTTTTGGCGGGGTCCGTAGACATTTGAAAAGGCCAGCGCGGTGTATTCAACGTCTCGACCATGTCGATAGACCTCCAAATAATCCAGAGCAGCTCGCTTCGATGCTCCATAGGGAGAAAGCGGCCCGAGGGGCGCGGTCTCGGGAATTGGCAGCAGTTCTCCAACCGGATCGCCGTAGATAGCCGCCGAGGCGGTAAACACGACCTTGGAAGTCCCGCCCGCCAACGCGGCTTCGATCACTCTTAGGGTCCCGCCGAGGTTTACGGTGAGGTCCTCGAACGGGTCCTCCATCGACTGGATAACGTCGGATTTAGCGGCGAGATGAAAGATCACCGCCGGCTTGCGACGCTTTGCCAGTTGCACCAGAGACGGAGATCGCACATCCAATTGATGAAAGGACATTAGTCCTAAACCGTGATTACGCGCGGTTGCAAGATTGGCGAGGCGACCGGTGGAAAGGTCATCAACGACGTCAACGCTAATACCCATCGCCACCAACTGGTCTACGAGGTGGGAACCGATGAATCCTGCTCCTCCGGTTACCATAACACGCTCTGTCATTTGGGAATCTTCTCGCCACTCAGGCGGACGCCAGCGATGAGGTCGCTCCCGTCGGCGATTACACATAGGTCGTCGAGCACTGTCTCTGGCGGAATCAAAACCTCGTTGCCCACAATTGACTCCAACACGTGGCTGTGGTGGGCGATCTCGGCCGAACCCATAACTATCGAGCACATAACCAATACGCCGCTCTCGATGATCACTCCTGGTCCTATTACCGAAGAAATGATCTTGACGTCGGGCGAAATCTCCGCAGACGCGGCAATTAGCGACCCATCTACCATCGCGTACCCGCTGGGAACGCCGCCTACGAGATTAATCTCGCTCGGCTCAGCCAATCCCTGCTCAGCTCGCACTAGGACCGAAAGAAAGCTCATATTCATCGAATAGAAGTTGTCTATGGTCCCGGCGTCGATCCAAAAACCGTCGAATTGCGTCGCGAAGAGGAGTCCGTCGCTGACCAGCTTGGGGAAGACCTCCTTCTCGAT
>JAJYGZ010000387.1 GCA_021790495.1 Actinomycetes bacterium | reverse complement strand
GTTGCCCAACTTTATGCGCCGTTACTGGCAACTTATGCGCCGTTACTGGCAACTTACCAGCACGATACCATTTGTATGCCGTTTGGGGATGTATACCCTGGGACAGTGCCCACTCACGCAAATTCACTATATCTCGTTATAGCGTATCCGTATGACAACTGTTGCGCCCCCACCGGACTTCCCCAACGCGAACCGGTTCGACCCAACGGCTACCGCTCCGCGACCAAGAGCTAAAGCTCCCGCTCGCCCGTGAACAAAATCAATCTCGTAGCCTCGCTCAAGCGGAGGCTACTCGCACATCTCCGCGAGGGAATCGAGGTCATGGCGCGCTTTGTGCAGCGCCCTCAGCGCCTTGGAGAGAGCCTTCTCGAGCGTCAAAGTACGATCGGCCTTAGCTGGGTCCGCACCCAAAAGATGCTGATAACCAAGGTCCTCGAGGGACTCGATCAAGCTCTCGAGCCGAACTATCGACGCCTCAACTTCACTCCTATCCAGCATGCACCCGCCCTCTTGTTTCATTGACACCGACGCGAGAAAGCTTAGCCACGCCTGTGGCGCGCTGCCATAAAGCGACCGCCAAGCTCCGGGCACCATGCACCCAGTGCCGCGCAATGGGCGCTCGGAGCAAAAAGAAGCGAGGGCGCGCCGCAACTAGGTGCAACAATAGCGGTTTAGCACAAAATAGACCCTCGATGAATCCTAGAATGCTTAGCAGCTATGAAGACTGCCCTAGTAACGGGTGGCACCTCGGGAATCGGCTTGGCAATTGTTAGCCGCTTGATTAGCGAGGGCTACCAGGTCTTTACCACCTCGTCACAGAGCACCGAGGCCGGTGAAAAATTGGCGGCTCAGTTCGAATACTTACACTACCGACGGGCCGACGTCACCAACGAAGCGGCGATGAAAGAGATCGTCGCCGAGATCCAAACCTCCGAGGGTGGCCTTGACGTCTTGGTAAACAACGCGGGATACACCGAGGTAATCGCGCACGGCGACCTTGATCGAGCCACCGACGAGGTTTGGGATCGGATTCTTCGCACCAACTTGATGGGGACTTGGTGGACGATCAGAGCCGCACGCGAACTCCTCTCTTTGCGCTCGGGCGTCATCATCAACATCTCCTCGATCGCCGGACTGCGCGCCGAGGGATCCTCGGTGCCATACGCCGTGTCAAAAGCGGCGATAAACCATCTCACCGTACTGCTGGCGGCATCGATCGAAGGAGGTATCAGGGTCAACGCTATCGCTCCCGGCCTAGTGGATACCCCGTGGACTGCCGAGTGGGAACAGGTCCGACAAAAGATATCCGCCAGGGCGCCGCTCGGTCGAATCGCTGAGCCCGGCGATATCGCCGAAGCGGTGATGGGGGTAATTGCAGCCAAGTACATGACCGGCCAGGTGATTGCGGTTGACGGCGGCTGGACCGCCCGGAGATAGGCCCCAAGCCGACTAGCTCGGACTCGAGTTGCTCGGGCGGCCGATCGCGACACCTGGCTACCAGGCCTATAGTCAACTTCGTCAACATCCTCTGCGGATAACCAGCGAAAGTTCGACCCGGGGCCCACGGCCGATGCTATGGCGTGCCTATCGGAGTAGATCGAGGGCGCCGCGCCGATAGGCGCAGGATGCCTGCTGCGCTAAATTCGCCAGCCCCGAGGCGACTTCGAACGTCAACGCCCAAGCAATTAACCCCCGACAGTATCAACTATTAGTCCAGGGACGGTCTTGTTACCCATGGCGCGCGATCGCCGATGGCGCAACCTAGCGAATTTCGATAACTTCGAGTTCGTTCTGCGCATAACTACCTCGGAGGGCCTTCTTGTCGAACTTGCCCACCGAGGTCTTGGGCACTTCTTCTACGAAGCTCCAGCGTTCTGGCAGCCACCACCTCGCTACTTTGTCGAGCAAAAAGCTCGAAAGCTCCTCGGCGGAGAGGGTCGATCCGGGCTTTAATACCACGCACGCCAAAGGCCTCTCGTCCCACTTCTCGTCGGGCACCGCGATTACCGCCGCCTCATAGACCGACGGGTGGGCCATCAGCGCATTCTCGAGCTCGACCGATGATATCCACTCGCCGCCGGATTTGATGACGTCCTTGGTGCGATCAGAGATCCGAAGAAATCCTTCCTCGTCGATGGTGCCAATGTCTCCGGTCCGCAGCCACCCATCGTCAAAACTCTCCGGGCGCTCAATCTTGTAGTAACTTCCCGTAATCCATGGCCCGCTTACTTGAATCTCTCCGAGGGACTTGCCGTCGTTGCTAGCGACGTTCCCGTCAGCGTCGACGATCCGGATTCTCACCCCGGCTACCGGGCGACCAGCGGTCATGAGGTACTCGACCTCGCGCTCGGGTGGTGTACCGGGCGGCGGAAAAGACAAGGTACATACCGGAGAAGTCTCGGTCATGCCCCAGCCCTGGCCGAGGAGTATTTGGTGGCGATCGCGAAATGCCTCAATAAGACTTCGCGGTACCGCCGAGCCTCCCGCACAAAGCAAGCGGATCGAAGAAAAGTCCACAGCATGAGACTCTGCGTAGTGAATAAGGTCGTTCCAAATCACTGGAACCCCTGACGCGATAGTCGGCGAGAGAGTACTGATCATCTCCGCCAAGGGCGCCGCCTGGAGAAATCTGCCTGGCATAATCATGTCCGCGCCAACCATCCATGCGGCATAAGGTATTCCCCATGCGTTAGCGTGGAACATCGGCACCACCACCAAAGCTCGATCCGCACTCTCAAGACCAAGAGTGGCCGCCGACGATGCAGCTATGGAATGCAGCCAGGTGGAACGGTGGGAATAGACCACCCCTTTGGGATTGCCGGTTGTGCCGCTGGTATAGCACATTCCCGCAGCATCGTCTTCGGAATCGGGCTCGACCCAGTCGAACTCGGTATCGAAATCCATTATCAGATCCTCGTATGAATAAAGCTGGTAGGTGACATTCCCTAGCGTTGATGCGTCAAAGTCACCCACCACCAAGACAGCGCGAACTCTCCCACATCGCGTTAGCACTTTGGCAAGGGCTGGCATGACGACCGCATCGGCGATAATCACCTGGTCATCGGCCTCGTTGATAATGAACTCGAGCTGTTCGGAAAAGAGGCGCACGTTGAGGGTATGCAAGATGGCGCCCATCGAGGGAATCCCGAGATAAGCCTCAAGGTGCGCGTTGTGATTGAAGCAAAATGTCGCCACGCGATCGTCGCGACCAATACCCAGCGAGACGAGCGCATTGGCAAGCTGTGCGGCCCGAAGCGCCACTTGCCCGAAAGTCTTGGTCGAAATTCCTCCGGCATCGTATGAGATAACTTGAGAATTCGCATAGAGGAGGGCCCCGTGGCGCAAGATGGAAGGAATCGAGAGCCTCGAATTCTGCATGGTACTTTTCACCTGCATCGTCCTCCTGGTCGCGTTAGCCCCCGCGGCCTTTGTTTGGCTGAGTATTCTCGAAACGCATTCTTGTACAACTGGAGGCCGATATCAAGTCAAAACGCACTTCGTCCCGATCCCTCGAATCCTGCGGAACTCGTCGCTCGGCCGCGACAGCGCATCGGGCCGACTTCTTAGCGCCGCTAAAAGAACTCGCAGATACCCCCTTCGACGGCGAATCTCCCGAGATGCAGAACCTGGCAGATCCGATCTTTGAGCGCGCCAGATAGACCGATCCCAACTCAGCGAGTATCCCAAGCAGTGTACTTCGATGCTCTTTGTTTACGCCGGGTGAGTATCGTGTCTTGCCACATTGACTCTTTGGCCCTAGGCTAACTACTATGACCAGGTCCCCCCGAGTCGCGATCATCGGAGCCGGAATCGAAGGCGCATCGGCGGCGTTCTACTTGGCGCACAAGCACGCCGTTGTCGCAGAACTCTTCGATCCCGACCCCTATTCCGGAGCATCCCAGGTAGCGGCTGGAATGCTTGCCCCGGTGGCAGAAGCGGTTTACGGGGAGGAGGGTCTCCTCGAGATAATGCTCGAAGCGGCTCGTGACTGGATCGGACTTGACGCCACCTTGCGGGACTCGTTCGGCCTCGATTGCGGCTATCGCGGAGGCGGATCACTCCTGGTCGCCGTCGGGCCCAACGACGCCGCCGAAGTAGAGAGAACCTGGCGCTTTTACCGCAAGCTCGGACTCGACGCGCGCATCTTCCAAAAGGCGGAGCTCGCCGAGCTTGAACCGCAACTCTCGCCCGATATCTCCATGGGTATTTACGCCAAGATAGACAACCAGGTCGACAACCGCGCGGCCCACCGATCCCTTATTTCGGCGTCTCGAACCCTTGGCGTTACCCTCACCAACTCTCGGGTAACCGAGATAAGTCCTGAACACAACGGCTGGCGGGTACAGCCCGAAATCGGCTCGGCGCGACACTTCGACAAAGTCGTGGTCGCCGCCGGTGTGCGTGCGGGTGAGATCGAGGGTCTGCCGGGATTCGTCTCTTCCGTTTTGCGTCCGATCCGCGGACAAGTGATCCGCCTCGCCGCGTCCGAGATAGCCCCGGCGCCTTCGCTGGTGATACGCTCGCTTTGGCAAGGAAGAGGCATCTACGTAGTGGGCCGCAAGAGCGGCGAAGTCGTCATCGGAGCCTCGGCCGAAGAGGTGGGGTTCGACCCGACGCGTCGGGCTCGGACAACCTATGAGCTTTTGCGCGACGCCTTTAGAGTGCTGCCTGGACTTGGGGAAATGCATCTCGAGGAGATCAACGTGGGCTACCGTCCCGGCACTCCCGACAACGCGCCCCTCCTTGGCGAGATCGACGACGGCCTTATCTTGGACCTCGGGCACTTTCGCCACGGAATTCTCTTGGCGTCAGTAACGGGAAAATGGATCGCCGATGAAGTTGTCTCTCCGGGCCGCAACCAAGCAATCAAGGCATTCGATCCCGCCCGCTTCGCCAAAAGCCGAGGTGGCGGCAACGTATCTTGATTGATTGCGAAGGTAACTGCGAGTTGACTCTCGCAAATCCATACGGAGTATTTCAAGTCCAATGACACCAGCACCATCCGAAATCCAGATAAGCGTAAACGGAAGACCGTTGAAGCTTCCGGCAGGAAGTCTCGTCACGGACTTGGTCGCGGTTCTCGGAGTGCCTGAGCGCGGGATCGCGCTTGCCCTAAACGGAGAGGTGGTGCCCAAATCGATTTGGTCGGCGACCGTGCTTTTGGCCGGAGCAAAGGTGGAAGTGGTTACAATCGCGGCGGGAGGGTAAGGCGATGCCTAATCATCCCCTAAGGTGGGCGGCATCGAATAAGACCATCTACTCCTCTATACGAGCCTGCCAAAAGGTGAGCAATGCAGCATAACTATCCGCCTCTCAAAGTGGGAAATCACCAATTCGCGTCGCGGCTCGTGACTGGAACCGGCGCGATGACCTCCCTCGCCATGCTCCGCGAATCGCTGCTGGCGGCTTCAACTTCGGTCACCACGGTCGCGATGCGGCGCTTCGATCCTCAGTTTTCAGTTGGCCTCTTCGACATGCTCGCGGAACTGTCCCTCGCGGTACTTCCCAACACCGCGGGCTGCTACAGCGCCGCAGAAGCCGTAATTACCGCCAAGCTCGCCCGCGAGGCACTTGCTACCGACCTGATAAAAGTCGAGGTAATCGCGGACGATGCCACCTTGCTTCCCGATGGCCAAGAAACCATCCGGGCCACCGCCGAACTGGCAAGCGCCGGCTTTTGTGTCATGGCCTACATCAGCGACGATCCGATTTTGGCTCGCCGTGTCGAACAGGCAGGCGCGAGCGCGGTGATGCCGCTGGGCTCGCCGATCGGAAGCGGCCTGGGCATCCTGAATCCCTATAACATCGAGACCATCGTGGCCAATGCCAGCGTGCCGGTAATTTTGGACGCGGGAATAGGCACCGCCTCGGATGCCGCGATCGCGATGGAGCTCGGATGCGCCGGGGTGCTGGTCGCCTCTTGCGTCAATCGCGCCGAGGACCCCCCTGCCATGGCCCGCGCTCTCGCTTTCGCGGTCGAGGCCGGTTACCTAGCAGCGTCCGCAGGCAGAATACCCAAGCGACCCCAAGCGCTGCAAAGCAGCTCGGGTGAAGGAATTCCAGAATTGCTCTAGGTTCCGGATCGCAATCCGTTCCAAATTGACGTTACTGGCGCAAAGCGTCTCTCAAATCGCTACATTTGTGCCATAAAGTTAAACGTCGGACTAGGAGTCCGGACCGACACTACGCCAAGGGTGGACTCGATGTACGGTGAGGCGAAAACTCCTCCGGTTGTTCTATCGGTCGCGGGATCAGACTCAGGTGGAGGGGCCGGGATACAGGCCGATCTCAAGGCATTCGGCGCCAACGGAGTCTTTGGAACCACCGCAGTCACAGCCATTACGGCCCAGAACACCAAGGGCGTCTCGGGCATCGAATTAGTCTCGGCCAAAATGCTCGAAGCCCAGATAGATGCGGTTACCAGCGACTTCGCGCTAAGAGCGGTGAAGACCGGAATGCTCGGATCGCCAGAACTCTTGGCAGTCGTAGCCCGCTATGCCAAACGCGGTGAACTCCCTCGCCTTGTTGTCGACCCAGTGATGGTAGCCGCCTCGGGAGATCGCCTGAGCTCTGACGACACCACGGAGGCATACCGAGAATTGCTCGTCCCATTGGCTTACGTGTTGACACCTAATATCTACGAGGCCGAGCTGCTGAGCGGGATGAGTATCACCAATCTCGCCGAGATGGTCCAAGCGGCGAAGATCTTGCATCGGCTCGGCGTCAAATACGTCTACCTCAAGGGCGGCCACCTACACGGACCGGAATCGATCGACGTCTTCTTTGACGGCGTTAACGTTTCGCACCTTAGGTCCAAGAGGGTCGCCACTTCCAACGTGCACGGTACCGGATGCACTTTATCCGCTTCTCTGGCGGCAAATCTTGCTCGAGGCAAACCGATCGATGATGCGGTCCGACAAGCAAAGGTATACACCACCCAGGCGATCGTCGGCTCTTCCAGCTGGGTGCTCGGACACGGCGCTGGCCCCCTCGATCACTTCGGGTGGACTCGACGCCAGCTCCCGTAGTGTTCGAACAAGGCCGGATGCGATCGCGCAGTTCCGCTTCGCGCTCCCCCATCGCTCGTTTCGGGGTCGAGAATACTCGGCGATCGCCCAGCCTGTTCATCGCAGTGCTCCTTACCCCCTTGAGGCTATCTCTTGGGTCGAGTGCGTCGCATTTGAGGAGCAAAAGCAAAAGGGCCACGGCGACCATAGCCGTTGCGACGCCCGCGAGAATGCCATCGTCGGAAACCGAAGTGGCAAAAGCACCGCGCGGCGTAGCTGAGGAACCTCTTCAAGCGCACTACGGCGCCGCCGCACTTGGTGGGTTACGGGTGGCAGATACCAAAGCTCGGTCATCAACCGAAACCACCGCTCACGGCCTCTGCGACCAGCAGCAGGCCTTTGCCTTTCGCCCGCTTCCACATGGACAGGGATCGTTCCGGCCCACCGAGTGCCAGCGCAGTTTCGCTTCGGCTTCGAATTGGGCCATGACCTCTCTGGGTCCCATCTTCGCTCGGCCGAATTCGACAATACGATTGATATATGGCGCGGCGTACTCAAAGAAGGCGACCAGTCCTTCGCAAAGAACATTCAATCCCATTTCACCGTCGGAGCTAACTCCGAAGCGGTCCTTTGGACACCCGCCGTTGCATGCTCTGAGCCACGGGCACCGAAGACACTGACTGGGAAGCGCATCGCGCTTGGCGTCTCCAAAAGCTCGCTGTTGGGGAGATGAGATCAGA
>JAJYGZ010000031.1 GCA_021790495.1 Actinomycetes bacterium | reverse complement strand
TGATCGCCTATTGAGGCTCGATCATCCCGATCGTCCCTGAGTGTTTCGGACGTACTCCGGGCACCCGAGCGCCAAGGCGTCAAACATTCTCTCTCGAACCAATTTAGCCAAGGGCCAGACCGGCTTGTCGATCGCCTTTGACCTTCCGACCCAGATAGGTTACGACCCAGACGACGTACAGGCCAGCGGCGAGGTCGGCAAAGTCGGAGTGCCGATCTTTCATCTGGGAGACATGGAAACTCTCTTTGAAGAGATTCCGGTCGAAAAGATGAACACCTCGATGACGATAAATGCCACCGCCGCCTGGCTGCTTGCCCTTTATATCGCCAACGCAAAAAAGTCCGGCGCGGACGTATCGCTGTTGAGCGGGACGACCCAGAACGACATCATCAAAGAGTACCTGTCGCGAGGCACCTTCATCTTCGGGCCGCAGCAATCGCTTCGGCTCATCGTCGACATGATTACCTACAGCGTGCGAAACGTCCCTCGCTGGAATCCGATCAACATCTGCAGCTACCACCTTCAGGAGGCAGGCGCAACGCCGGCACAGGAGATCGCCTTCTCGCTCGCCAACGCCTTGGCGGTCCTTGATGCGGTCTTGGCATCCAACCAACTTAGCCTGGCTGAATTTCCCGAAGTAGTGGGAAGGATCTCGTTCTTTATCAACGCTGGTATCCGCTTCGTCGAAGAGACCTGCAAAGTCCGTGCCTTCTCGAAACTATGGGAACGGATCGTCGGGGAGCGCTATGGGGTTACTGATCCCAAGCTGCGGCGGTTCCGCTACGGGGTCCAAGTGAATTCGCTGGGTTTAACCGAATCGCAGCCCGAGAATAACGTCACCCGGATCGTGCTTGAGGCTCTCGGGGTTACGCTTTCTCGTGATGCTCGGGCACGGGCGCTGCAACTCCCGGCGTGGAACGAAGCACTGGGACTTCCTCGCCCTTGGGACCAGCAATGGTCGCTCAGAATTCAGCAGGTTCTCGCATACGAAACCGACCTGTTGGAATACCCAGACCTCTTTGAGGGTTCGCACGTCATCGAAGGACTCACCGACGAACTGGCCGCAAAGGCCGAGACTGAACTCAACGATATCCTCGCCCTTGGAGGGGCGTTCGAGGCGATCGACGAGATGAAGTCTCGTTTGGTGCAATCTCAAGCCGACCGGACGCGACGTATCGAATCGGGCGAGCAGATCGTGGTCGGGGTAAACCGCTTCACCGAAACCGCAAACTCTCCCCTGCAATCCGCTACCGAAG
This sequence comes from Actinomycetes bacterium, assembly GCA_021790495.1. GTDB lineage: Bacteria > Actinomycetota > Acidimicrobiia > Acidimicrobiales > Acidimicrobiaceae > Acidithrix. The sequence continues at coordinate 6,544 of JAJYGZ010000031.1, read as the reverse complement.
CGTCTCATCTGGTCGTAGATCCAGCGGTCGAATTCTCGCTCAGGGAGGAGGTCCGCGCTTGGAAGGCCCAGCGCGACAACGCCGCCGTCTCCGCCGCTACCGACGCGCTCAGACAAGCGGCCCTCACCGGAACCAACATCATGGAGCCCTCGATTCAACTTGCTCTCGTCGGGGGCACCACTGGCGAATGGGCCAAGACGCTGCGCGAGGTCTTTGGAGAATACCGAGCACCGACGGGAATCGCCCGGGTCTCGGCCAAGCTAAATGCGCGCTTGGAAGAAGTTCGCGCCAGGTCTCGCTCCCTGGCGGGCGGACCACCGCGGATGCTCGTAGCCAAACCCGGTCTGGACGGCCACTCCAACGGGGCTGAGCAAATCGCAGTCGCTGCGCGAGATGCGGGTTTCGAGGTTATCTACCAGGGTATACGCCTCTCGCCATCCGAGATCGCCCGAGCCGCAGTCGACGAAGATGTGGAAGTCGTCGGAATATCGATCCTCTCGGGATCTCATCTTGACCTAGTTCCCGACGTCATAACGCTACTTAGGCAACTCGGCAGCGAAGCGATAGTTGTACTCGGGGGCATCATCCCAGAAATTGACCGTCCTTCTCTGGAAAGATCTGGAGTTGCAGCTATATATACCCCCAAGGATTTCGAAGTTTCGGCTATCATACAGGACATCGAAATGCTGGTGGAGCGGCACCGAAAAATTTCGATGTGACTTGAAATGGACCCTCAAAGATACGTGAAACGATGCCGAAGTTAGATAGAGTGACGAAACTGCAGCCGCCATTGATATCTATGGGGATCTCCCTCGCCGCCGGAGGGGTGGGATTCCTCTATCGTCCCGCGTTCGCGGTCTCGATCGTTGCGACCCTCGTAGCGATAGTTCTTTTGGTGTTCGCTCTTGTCAAGCCAAGCGAGAGCAAAAACGCGGGCACCGAAATGGACGAGCCGAGCACCCCAAGTTCATCGTCGGGTCGCGATTTGGAAAGTTCTCAAACCCATCTGGGATCGGACCCCGAGACGGGATTCATCACTTTCCCGGTCTTTTCCGCAATACTTGAGGCCAAAGTAGCGACCGGTCGGCGTCGGCTTTGGCCGGTCACGGTGGTGCAAATCCACCTTACCTTCAACCAGGCCTTCGAACCGAGCGAGTCTGAGACCAGTGCCGCCGTCATCACCTTTGCCGCTCTGATGCGCCTTACCCTGCGGGAAGCGGACGTGTGCGCGAGGATCGGCAGGTCACGATTTGCTCTGATTCTTGAGGATACCGACGAGGAAGGTGGGGCGTGGGTCGCCGAACGCGTCCAAGTCGCACACGTCCGATCCGGAGCTTCGATGATCAGCAAGATCTCAGCAGGCGTGGCCGGATATCCCACCAACGGCGCGATTCCAAGCGAGCTCTTCTCAAGATCCACGATGGCCCTCGAACATGCCTTGATGGCCCAAGACGAGCCCGGCGTGGGCAGGGTCGTGGTGGCTCCTACGGTTCCCTACAAGGGTTGACTTCCGCCACTTGGACCTAGCGGGCGCCGCATGACTCCAAGCCAAGTGGCGTCAAAGCTTTGCTGGCCGCGCCCTTCGAAGAGCTACTGGATCTGACCACCACCTGCCGGAAAAGCGCCACCGTTGCGCAGACTTCGAGTTCACGCTTGGCGGCGACTCAGCTGGGGTCCCAAAAGGCGTAAATACTTCCAGTGCGGCTAACACCAGGGCCAAAGCTTCCTCATCGCTTGGTATCGGCGCATGGTTGGAGTTCACTTTGTCATCCTCTAGAGCGGAACATTGCCATGCTTGCGACGAGGAAGCTCCTCGCGCTTGGTAGCTAGGACCGCCAAGGACCTGATCAGCACTTTGCGCGTTTCGGCCGGATCAATGACGTCATCCACGAATCCGCGCTCAGCCGCCACGTAAGGATTCGCGTAGCGGTCGATATACTCCTCGACGAGTTCCTTGCGCCTTGCCGCCGGATCTTCCGCGGCAGCCAGCTCTCGGCGATGAACGACCTCGACGGCTCCTTGGGGCCCCATTACCGCCAACTCCGCAGATGGCCAAGCGAAGGCGAAGTCGGCGCCGACGCTTTTGGAGTTCATGACGACATAGGCCCCGCCATAGGCCTTGCGGGTTATCACCTGGATCCGCGGCACGGTTGCCTCGCAGTAGGCGTAAAGCAGCTTGGCGCCATGGCGGATGATACCGCCGTACTCCTGATCCACGCCCGGCATGAATCCGGGCACATCGACAAATGTCACAATCGGAATGTTGAAAGAATCGCAGGTGCGAACGAAGCGTGCCGCCTTCTCGGAAGAGTCGATGTCAAGTACGCCCGCCAGCACTGCTGGCTGGTTGCCTACGATTCCCACGACATTACCGTTGAGCCGACCGAAGCCACAGGTTATGTTTTGGGCCCAATGAGGAAAGTACTCCATGTATTCGCCGTCGTCCAGAACAGTCATGACGACCTTTTTCATGTCATACGGCTGGTTAGGGCTATTTGGCATCATGTCAGCCAGCTCGGGCGAGAGGCGCTCGGGGTCGTCGGTGGGCTCGGTGTGAGGCGGGGTGTCGAGGTTGTTGGACGGCAATAGAGAGAGCAGATAGCGCACCTCGTCGAGGCACCGCTTTTCATCCTCGTACACAAATGTCGCCACGCCGCTTTTGGTGGCGTGGCTCATCGCCCCGCCAAGTTCCTCAAGTGTGACATCCTCGCCGGTGACAGTCTTAACTACGTCGGGTCCGGTAATGAACATATGCGAGGTCTCTTTCACCATGAAGATGAAGTCTGTCATCGCCGGAGAATAGACCGCTCCACCGGCACATGGTCCGAGAATCACGCTGATCTGGGGGATCACACCCGACGAGGCGACATTTCGGTAGAAGATTCCTCCGTAGGAATGTAGAGCGGCGACACCTTCTTGGATACGAGCGCCAGCTCCGTCGTTGAGGCCGATCATGGGAACTCCCACCGAACTGGCCAGATCCATGACCTTATGGATCTTCTCCGCGAAAACCTCGCCAAGCGCGCCGCCGAACACCGTGAAGTCCTGCGAGAACACGCAGACTCTCCGGCCATCAATATTGCCGAATCCGGTTATGACTCCATCGGTGTAAGGACGAGATTCCTCGAGGCCCATTCCGTGCGCTCGATGCCGCGCTAACATATCGAGTTCCTGGAATGTTCCGTCGTCAAGCAAGTACTCGATGCGCTCGCGGGCGGTGAGTTTGCCCTTCTGGTGCTGCCTCGCGACGGAGCGCGGGCTCCCGGCGTGAAGAGCCTCTTCCTTGCGAGCCTTGAGTTCGGCAATCTTTTCTGTCATGCTGTGGTCGGCCATAGAACACTAGGCTACTCGAACCCGGAGCGTCGAAAATCACCATAGAGGCACCAAGGCCACCGCTGACAGAGATGGAGTTTCTCCACCTCGATCTGGACAAAATCGCCGCGTTTGCGCGCACCAGCGAGACCGACTTGATTTTCGCAACACTCTTCGCCACTCCCGAGATGGTGATGCATGGCTACAGGTGCGGAATCTTCACCATGCCGCTGCCGTATCCCGATCTCGCGCCAGCGATTTTCGGCTGGTATTTCCCCAAGGTTCGCGGGATTATTCCGCTCCCTCCGCCTCATAACAGCGTTCTCGGCTCGCCTCCGCGATCTCTCGCCAAGTCGCGAAGTCGAATGCACAGCACCCTTGACGTCCACTTTCCGGGAGTGCTACGGGCGTGCATGGACGCAGAGCGCGAAGGACGTTGGATCGATAGCCGGATCGAGAATATCTATCTATCCCTTTGGAAAATGGGTTTCGGCCATTCCGTCGAAGTATGGGACTCTGCCTCCCGCAATGAACTTATCGGCGGCCTCTATGGGATCCAATTCGGCGAGTTCTTCGCGGGCGAATCCATGTTCCATGCTCGCTCTGACGCGTCCAAGGTCGCTTTAGCAGAATTAGTCGATTCCGCGGAACGACTCGGTATCGTGATGATTGACACGCAGTGGCCGACCGCGCACCTCCTGAGAATGGGTGCGATCTCCATGCCTTGGCAGACCTATCTCGAAATACTCGACACCTAGGACACATTGCTCGGTCTGACATCGCGCGATTGCCCCAGCCAATCGCGTCGATCCCGGCGATCGGAGGTCGCCGTGCGATCCTTCCCGAGGATGAATTACCGCGCGAGCACCTTATGGCACAACTCCTGGAGTCTTGGAATTGGCGAAGGCAGGCCGAATTCGAAGTGCCTCGAAATTACACCCTCGCGTTAGCTCCCTCGCGCGAACGCCAAAGCCCCCGAACGTATCGCGGGCAGGCGTTGGGGCGGGAGCTCGAAGCTCGCCACCTACCTACTTCTCGACCGAGCGCTCCTGCCGCCGTAAAACAGGGCTCCGCCAATCGAAACCAGGCCGGTCACCCTATCGGTGGCCAATTTGACATCTAGCTCGCCCAAGGACAAAACCTAAAGAATTCATCGGAGCGGCTAGGTCCAACCGAATACATACTTTTGCGCGAAGCCTTTACGCTCAGCATCTCCATGGCGATTCCGCCCAACGCTCTAGGTCCCGCAATAGGCCCCAACTGGTCATTGCAGCCATAGGACTTGGGCGTCGAAATTAACGGCGACTTGCCGTCAAAACAACGCCCCGGTATTTCCTAACTCGATTGGCATCGGCCCCTCCGCGATCGCGAAAAAGGCGCGTTGAGCGTAGCCCCGGCTAGACCCGCGGTGCGAGAAATCGATCGGCGAGCTTCCACATGCCTGGGAGCAACAAGGCGGCCAGAATGATCTTGGCAAGATCCCCGCCAAGGAATGGAACCGCGCCCAGGTCGGTGGCTTTGAAGATCGAGAGGTGAAGCGAATAGGCGAGCCAGGCAATGCCGAAGGCGTAGATCGCTAGATTTCCCACCACCATCTCAGCAATCGTTCCGATGATCCCCTTGTCGAATCCGCGCGATGCGAACAAACCGACCAGCGCGCCGGCGATGATGAACCCGACTAGGTAACCAAAACTCGGCGCGGACGCTACGGCGATACCGCCCGTGCCTCCTGCAAACCAGGGAACGCCGATAAGGCCAGCGATGACATAGAGGCCCGAACCCAAAATCGAGCGCATCGGACCAAGCAGGCTCGCACCAAAGAGGACGGCAAAGGTTTGCGCCGTGATCGGCACGGGAGTAAACGGCAAGTGGACGACGAGCTGCGCGCTCAGTCCGATTAATCCGGCGTAACCGATGATCATCGCCAGGTCAATCGTCCGTGTACCCGCCAAGTACTCGCTAAGGACTTTCGGACTCGACGCTACGGTGCTACTCGACATTAATTAAACTCCTTCATTGCTTCTCGCGAAGTCGCCATGCCAATGACATAGCTAGCTAGATGCCTTCCGACATGGTAGTAGACCTTGGCAGCGAGTTCGTAATCTCTACGGGTCTACCAGAGGCCCTTTGGGATTCATCAAGGGGGCCAAGGGCGGATAGGGGATCGTAACGGTCAACGCACCAAGTGCGGTACTGATCACCTGTCCCTGGGAGAATTCGATCATCAAGCCGCTCTGAGTGATGGAGAAGGCCGAAAAGTTCGCTGGTGCGGGAGCAAGCCCGGGATCATTTGCCAACTGCGACGCCGGCACGCCTTGAGCGGAGAGCTCTGAAGTGAGCTGCGCTACGGACTGCGCGGAGAGTGTCGCGAGATAGTTGGATCCGGAATTGAAGAGATCTCCGAGCGCGTAGAGGTGGCCGTTAGAAAGCTCGAAGTTCAAGCCGTAGATATTGGTGTTTGGCTGGGCAGCTGACGTGACATCCTCGTTCAGGACAAATTGAAATGCCGCCACTCTGGGATCTAGCAACTCAACCTTGAAGGCACCGGTCAGGGACGACGTTCCTCGTGCACCTGATGAAGCTCCGACCGTATCGACATTTTGGACAAATGTACTTGCCCATCCCGCGACCGCGGCGATGATCTGGCTGTTGATGCTCGCTTGGCTGGAGACTGACGCCATCCCACCCAATACCGGATAACTGATGCTGACACTATACGAAGGCGACGCACCGCTGCGTGTGTAACCTGCCGTAGCTACTGATGGTGCGACGCCCGGCTGCGTGGTCGTCGGAGCCGTAGTGCTCGGCGGCAAAGTTGTCGTAGTCGCAGCCAAAGTTGTCGATGTTGAGGAACTTGATCCGGTCTTTGGGGCAGGCTTGCTTGCGCACCCAGCCAGAGCGAGAGAGACCAAACCGAGCATAAGCAGACTTTTCCTCACGCGAATCGATGCTAGCCGCGCGCCCGCTCGTCCAAGTGCCCGGCGGAAGCCGATTGGCGACCATGGCGCACCCGCTCGTCCACGGCAGCCCGGCTCGCGGCGACGAGAGGACCCGTCGACCGACGCGAAACCTGATCGCGGTACCGCTTTATGGCCTTCGCATCAAGAAACATCTCAAGCGTCCCAACTGCTGGCGGGGCCTGAGGCGACCTGCGTCTGAAATCGGGAACTGGCTGAAAATCCAGATTGGGCTTAGGATGCTTAATTCGTGTCGTTGCATGCTTCAAAGAGCG
>JAJYGZ010000378.1 GCA_021790495.1 Actinomycetes bacterium | reverse complement strand
GCGCCCGAAGACCCGATTACCGAGATCGACATCACGCGCCCGCCGAAGTCCCCATATCCATTTCTCTGGATAACCGTAAGTCCTTGAAGCGTACCTACGGACGGAAAATCGCTTTGAAGTTGCGCGACGGTGAGCGAGTTGCTCCAGCTGTGGTGTGTGTTGCAAGCATAGGTGACGCAAATACTGTCATAAGTGTCAACGACCGCCGGAAATGTTCCGCCCGCGGTGTAGCCGCCGGTTGACGATGAGAATTCCGTCCGCGCAACCTTGCCATTGAGTGTCAAGACCTCGCCGGCAGTCGCGCTGATAGCCAGGTCAGATATGGGATTCTCGCCCTGCATGCCACGATAAACCTGGCAATATGGGGAATCGCAAATGTCAGCGAATCCAAATTCGCCCATTGAGGAAAGCGCGTACGACCTCGCCTCGACGGCCTGGGCCATGAGAGAGAAGAAGCCAGCTGGCTGGTTGCCCGCACTAGAGTTAGTGGCCACTATAGATCCAAGGGTTCCCCAGTACGCTGGCGACTCTGAAGCCACCACACCACGAAGGTAGTCTTCGGTATCTACCACGTTTAGGGTTCTCGGAGAACCTTGATAATCTGCTGCGGCGATCTGGCCGCGGTAGTAGTACGGCGTTGAGCCGATGCACAGCGCCAACGCATTGGCATACGACTCGGTCGAATAGGCACTTGTGTTGGGCGAAGCAACCGCGGCCGATTCCGCAACATTGCCTTGCGAAACCCAGGTCGGGCTGGTAGAGCACCCTGTAGTGTTGGATGATACGTCGATCTCCCAACTTCCATCGGCGTTGCGGTGCATCCTGGCTTGCGCGTTCGCTCCAAACGACACGCCGGCTATGGAAAACGGCGACGAGGACGTAACAATAATGTCCGAACCCGAGTTAGCGGTAAGGATCACCCGGATCGGCCCATTGGCAACGCTAGAAAACTGCGTATTTGAGTAGTAGTGCGCCAATATCTGGTTTGCGCTCCACCCCCCGGAAATGGCGTATCCAAGGGTTCCCCACTGCCCGGCGCCTCGACCATGGCCCCAACCATGTCCTACAAAGGATATGGTTGGCGAAGTGGTAGTCGCAGCTGCAGGCGATTCCCCAACAGCCGTAGCTCCAAGGGGCAAAAGCCCAGCCAACGCGATGCCGCCCGCTATGACAATTTTGCGCACCCGACCAAGCGCGCCGATACGGCTCGCCATCCCTAAAGTGATTCCGATGCTGCGCATTGAATGGCCGCCTCCTGCAAGTTACCGCTGACCGCGTCGCCCAAAAGACGCTCGGTACATTCACAGAGGACTTATTCGGCCGAATTCACCCACTTCTTAACCTTCGCGAACAATTTAAGCAGCTGAACGCATTGCCAACGACTTGCGCCAAAGGCCCCGAGCGCCAAGCTCTTAGAGCGATCGGCTAGTCAGCCATGGCATGAAACGAATAAGCTTTGATACGCCTGCGAGACCATGCTGTCACGATTAGGAGAGTTCTCACATTGGACAAGGGCCACCACGAGGAAAACAAGAGCGCCGGCGCGGAACTAGAGCCTGAACAATCCGGTGAGCGGGTCCAAGGCTACCTGGCTGAAGCCAGCGCAGTACTTGACACACCTCCCGACGGCAGAATCCCTGATGCGGTGGCATATGTCGCCCGAATCCAGCGTGAGATTGAGGCGGAGGTGGCCGCTCTTCGGGCAGCTGGAAAATACCCGCCTTCGCTCATGGCGCGCATTAAGCGCTACTACCAAACACTTCTCCCGGTAGGTAGCGCGACCTCTGCCAAAGATTTCGACGAAGCATACCGGCTCTTGGACCGAGTCGCCTATATCGACATCGACGTCCCGACCCAGTCTCAAAAGCGGGGCGTCTCCCAGGTAAAACGCCTACTGAGGATGTGCATAGCGTGGTATCTCAACTACGTGGCTCAGCAGTTCAATAACTTCAGCTCAAACCTGATCCGTCTCATTGGGATCGTCGATGCGAGAATTTCCCGACTTGAAGCCAAGTTCGCAGAATCTGAATTCACACCAATTGAACTCCTGGGCACGAGCGCTTCCTTAGCCGTGCAAAGCGCGCTGGCCGACGCAATTACGCGGGAGTTCGATGGAATCAAGGGACGAATTCTCGTCGCCGAGTGCGCAGATGGCACTCTGCTCTCCAAATTGGTACGAGCTGGCCACGACGCCTACGGTGTAGACACTCGGGTCGCCTACCTCGATCGGCTGGAGGCCGAGGCGCTTGAGGTCCGCAACGCGCCGACCCTTGCCCACCTTGCGAAGGTTGAAGACTCTTCCCTTGGAGCACTGATACTGTCGGGAATCGTCGACCGTGCAAGCGTCTCTGACCGCGTCGCCTCCCTGTTCCACGCCAAGCGAGTCTTGGGCCAAGGCGGAACTTTGGCAATCGTCGGAGCCGGACTGGGAGCCTTCATGGCTCGGGAGAATCATCTCGAGTCCGACTTATCCCCCGGGCGACCGTTAAGTCCCCAGACCTGGTCCGAACTTGCCCGACAGCTATCGTTTTCGCATGTACACACGCTCAACGAATCAAATTCCGATGGATTCGTGGTGTTTGCCACCAACACTAAGATCGATTCGGATGTTGGATCGCTGGGCGAATCGGGGTTCGTTTTAAGAGCATTGAACCCCAGGCTTGAGAAGTAACCCGCAATGTCACCCGCGAACAGAGCTGAGGTCGCCATCTTTATGCCGTCATTCGCGCCGAACGACGCGATGGCGACACACACTGTCGAACTTCGAGATGCGCTTCGACAAAACGGCGTTGCGGCTGCAATCTACGCTGACGAGATAAAGTCTGGCGCTGGCGGCGAGGCGATCCCCTTTGCCCGGTTTCGGGTCGCGCTGCCCAAGAAGAACCGCTTCATCCTTTACCAGGTGGGTACCGGCTCAAATCTCGTCCGGCACCTCGTTGCGCGAAAAGAACCTCTCTTGATCCAGTATCACAACATAACCCCGCGCAGTCACTTCGTCCGATTCGAGCCCGGAATCGCAAGCTCCATGGCATGGGGGCGACGCCAGCTCGAGTCGCTAATCCACCACACCGACCTTGCTCTCGGTGTTTCGCGCTATAACGCCGAAGATCTTGTAAGAACCGGATTTCGGGAAATTGCTATTTCGCCGCCCCTGATTAGACCCCTTCCAATCGCACTTGCGCACCGGAGCTACACGGGGATCGGCCATTCGCTCTTATTCGTCGGGCGCGTCGCGCCTAACAAAGCACATCAAGACTTGATCTCGGCAGTCGCGGCGTACAATTTCACCTTCTCGGACAAGGTTCGCCTCTATTTCGTCGGATCGACCGTGATCCCCGCATACGAGCGTTACTTGCGCGCACTTGCGGGACGACTCGGCGTCGAAAACGAAATCGTCTTCGCCTCCGCTGTCCCAAGTGATGAGCTTGCCAAGATGTACGCCAGCGCACACCTATTCGTCTCCGCGTCACAGCACGAAGGATTCGGATTTCCCCTGATCGAAGCGATGCGGGCCGGTCTGCCGGTGGTCGCGGTCGGGTCGAGCGCAATACCTGAGACCGTCGCGAACGCCGCCGTCGTAACCGCTTCGAGCGACCCCGAAGTCCTGGCCACCGCATGGCACATGGTGCTGTCGAATCAACATCTCCGTAGCCAGCTCGTGGAAAGAGGCATGGCGCGCGCAGGCTCTTTCGACCTCGCAGCGACCCGGGCGGCCAACTTGGCCGCGCTCGCCTACCGTGTTCCGATCGAGGGAATCGTTCCCTCGGGACTGTACTATCGGCGAACCCGCCCAGGAGAAAAAGGCCACTACCTTGACGACGAGACTCCCCGCCAGGCCCAAGGATCACGAGCGTGAGCGCCATTCATCACTTTGTGCCCACCCTCCTCAAGGGCGATGGAACTGGAAACAACGCCCGTGCCATGGCTGCGCGAATTCGAGAGCTCGGCATCGAGTCCGAATTCTTTGTAGCGGAAAACAAGGACGGCGAGCAATACAGCCTGTACACGGATTACCCTACGGTAGCCAAACAGGATGACATCCTGGTGTATCATCTCGCCACCGCTTCGCCCATACCTGCGTTCCTGGCATCTCGACCTGGGCACATCGTGGTCGTTTACCAAAATCTCACTCCGGCGCCCTACTTCGCTCAATACGACACTCTGGCTGCGGTCATGCAGCGAAGAGGAGCCGAGGACCTTGCGCTGCTGGCATCCAAAGCGATCATGGGCATCGCTCCGTCTGAATACAACTGTGCGGATCTGGAATCGAATGGCTACCGTGAGGTCGTAAAGGTTCCGATCATTTTTGACCCGACCGACTTCATGGGGGCATCGGACCAAAAGGCCGACGCATCTCTAGCCAACCTGTCACACCGGGGCTTTAGAAATTGGCTCTTCGTGGGGAGATTGGTCCCCAACAAGGCTCAAGAACACCTCATCATGGCGCTCCACGCCCACCGAGAGATCTACGGGGATAACGCCATCCTTCATCTGGTGGGCCGACCAAGCTATCCGGGCTACGTTCGATCCTTGTACCAGCTCGTGCGCGAACTGGACCTCTTGGATCGAGTAAACTTCGTACTGGGCGTAAGTGCAGCCGAGCTGGCGAGCTTCTACCGCTCGAGCGACCTATTCATCTCAGCATCAGAGCATGAGGGATTTTGCATGCCAATCGTCGAGGCCCTCTTTCATGGCCTTCCGGTGATCGCCTACGACGCGACCGCCGTGCCCGAGACGCTTGGGATCGGTGGAATACATCTAGAGGACCGGGACCCTCTCACCATCGCCAGTTGGGCCCATGCAATCACTGCCGACCCCGCGTTACGTGCCCGCTTGTCCGAATTGTCCCATGCCCGGCTTGAGGAGGTATCGCCGAACGCTACGATCCCTCTTTTTGACTCAGCAATCAAGAGGATGCTTCAGATCACCGGAGCCACGATGCCGGACTTTTCGCGTCCGAGCGCCTTGGCCATAAAAGCCTCGGAAGCCCTCACTCCCCACCCGGGCTCACCATGAGGATGGGCCGACTGAATGGTTAGAGGCAACGACGATACGCTGCATCTCGCGTATGTGGTTCCGCGCTATGGAAAAGAGATTATCGGCGGTGCCGAAAACGCAACCAGGATGCTCGCAGAGGCGCTGGTAAACTATGGCGGCGCGACCGTAGAGATTCTCACGACGACCGCGTCGTCGCTTGAAACCTGGGATAACGACTTCCCGGCAGGCGAGGAAGAACTCAACGGCGTAACAGTGCGGCGCTTCAAGGTCAACTCCGGCCGGCTACCTAACTTCGCGGCGGCGACACGCAAAATGTTGGCGTCGCCTGCGTCACTTGATGTCAGCGAGGCGCACGAATTCATTCGCCTCCAGGGTCCGGTATCAAGCGAGCTTCTTGACGCCGTGGAATCGTTCGATGGGGATGCAGTGATCTTTTACCCTTATCTTTACCACCCCATCACGGAGGGAATCGTCCGGGCTAACGTGCCGACAATCATGCATCCGGCGGCGCACATGGAACCGGTGCTCCGGCTTCCGATCTTCGACGAGATCTTCGCCCGCGTCGATGCGCTCGTGTACCACACCGATGCCGAACGTGCTGTGGTAGAAAGTCGCTTCAAGGTTGCGCAAAAGCCGGCGCTGACCCTCGGCATGGGCTTTCAGACCTTCGGTGGCCAAGTCGGAGACATCCGGGTCAGGCTTGGCATCGAAAACACGCTTTTTCTTTTATGTCTTGGAAGAGTCGATGCGCCAAAGGGAACCACGCTCTTGGTAGACATGTTCAAGGAGTACAAAGCGCGCAACCCATCCCCATTGGCACTGGTACTAGCGGGACCTATCTCAATCCATCCCAACCCGGCACCCGACGTATACGTCGTCGGTCCGGTCACCGAGGCCGACAAGGCGGATCTGCTCGCGAATACATTGTGTTTGGTATCGCCTTCGGCCTTCGAATCGTTCTCAATCGTTCTTATCGAAGCCTGGGCCAAAAAAAAGCCGACGATGGTCAATCGCCTTTGCGAGCCCACGGTCGAACAGGTTGAGCGCTCGGGCGGAGGATTGATCTTTGATGGCTTCGAGTCCTTCGAACTAGATGTCAACCGCATCATCGGCGACGGCGAACTGGCCAAAACAATGGGTATCGCCGGCTTCAACTACGTGATGTCCCGATACGAGTGGCCCGTCCTCGTCGACAAGTATCAACGTTTCATTGTTCGGCTTCTCAACCGGAACAACCCCCACTAGCGACGCGGATGCCGCCCTTGAGCTGGAATGCAAAGCGCGGTGCCGACCGTTGGCCGACAGAAGCCGAGGCACCGCACGTCGGCAACGACCATCGGCGGCCCCGGTTTCTGCAACGCGCCGCGCCGCAATCGTCGCCTTGGGGACTACCAGAGCCTGACCCAAAGCTGCTAGTGGATAACCCTGGGAACCGAATAGCTGTTGACCGAGAAGTTCAGTGCCACCATGCCGCTTACGCGAGATGGGTTGACAACCTGAAATGAAGCCTTCTCTTCGTGCCAGCAAAGCAAAGCGTTGTCGTGGTCCACAAAATTTACGCTCGTGGCATAGATCCCATCGAGCAAAGCCATGTCGTCAAAGTTGATTTCGATCACGCCGTCTCCGTCGAGGTCGAACGTATCGATGCCGAGATCCTTGGTATTTGCGCTAAACACCATCTCATTCTGCGGGGAGAAGATTTGAAATGTAACGCTCAGGCCGCCGATGGGGGCAATGGCGTGGTAATTGACCTCAAAGGTGAGAGCATCATGGGGAAGAATATGTTCACGACCCTCGCTTTGGCGCGAAACGGTCTTGATCGAAGTAATGTCGATCAGCTTCTCGGGCTCGGCTTCGCCAGTACTTACCGTATCGGCCGTAGGTGCTATGGCCTCCCCGATGATTGTGCCGCCAACACCACCTCCGCGCTGCATGCTATCTCGCAATGCGGCGATTGCGTCACCGGGGTCTCCGCGCCCAATGATCGAGCCGTGATCAAGGACGTAAGCAGATTGGCAAATGGCGCGAACCAGATCCGGCGAATGCGAAACAAAGACGATGGTTCGTCCCTCGCGTTGGAAGAGCTTGATGCGGTCAATGCACTTGCGCTGGAAGTTCTCATCTCCAACCGCGAGAACCTCATCCACGAGGAGAACGTCTGGATCGACGTTTACCGCCACGGCGAAGCCGAGCCGGGCATACATTCCCGAGGAATAGTGCTTTACTTGGTTGTCGATAAATTGCCCGAGTTCGGAAAACTCCACAATGGCGTCAAAGCGTCCGGCCACCTCCTTCACCGGAAGCCCTAGCAGGGTCGCGGAGAGGTAGATGTTGTCCCGACCGGAGAGTTCGGGGTGAAAGCCCGCACCGATTTCAAGCATCGACGAGACTCGCCCCTTGACGCGAATCTCACCCGAGGTCGGTTGCAAAATACCAGCAATGCACTTTAGAAGGGTTGACTTGCCCGAGCCATTGTGTCCGAGAAGGCCGACCGTGCTACCTTCAGGAATGTCGAAGCCTACATCGCGAAGCGCGTAAAACTCCTGGAACGGATTCTTGCCGGCATGAATGACGCGCTCTTTCAGGGAGGTGTACTTCTCCTGATAGAGGCGGAAAATCTTTGTTACGTTATCAATCTCGATCGCGTTAGCCAACCGTTATAACTCCTCGGCAAAATTGCCCTCCATGCGCCCGAACACCTGTAGGGCTAAGGCAAACAAGATCGTAGAGACCAGTACTACGATACCAAGCTCGCCAAGGTACCAGATGGGGGAGTTCGCAGGAAGGATGTGAACGACGGTGCCCGCGGAATTGACAGGGTTAACCTTGGCATAAAGAGCACGTTGAAATGTGATGATGATCGAGGTCATCGGATTCACGAAAAAAACCAGCTCAA
>JAJYGZ010000386.1 GCA_021790495.1 Actinomycetes bacterium | reverse complement strand
AATTCCGCGATTTCTGCTGGCGATGTCGTTTTGATCAAAAAGATCGTGACCCCGAGAAAGAGGGCTACTTCGATGGCAGCTTCTAGATGGGAGATACCCTCGAGAGCCATAATCACAAAGATGAGCGTTACCGCGGCGGCAATTGCGCCTTCTCGCCTCATCAGATTTGATCGAATTGTGACCGGCCTAATGAATGCCGCCACCCCGAGCACCAACGTGGTGTTTATTGTGATTGACCCGATGACCGACCCGAGAGCGACTCCGCCCAGTCGATGAAATGATGCCAATCCGGCTGCGGTAAGCTCGGGCAGCCCGCCCGAGAACCCAAGTATGACGACACCGATCACGACCTTGGAGAGGCCGAGCCGAGACGAAAGCCCTAGGGCTCCCTCGACGATGCGGTCGGCGGCGATCAACAGCAGAACCAAGCTGATGGCGGTCTCGAGAAAAGGCAATTCGTGCTCCCCTAGCTCAAGCTCGGGTTGGAAATAAGGCAAGGGGAGTTCGTGAATCCCTGGATCGCCATGTCCGCGTTAGCCGAAATCTCCTTTACGGTCGCCTCTTGGGGGTGCGGGAGTGCGTTGGTTTTGTCGTTGGGTTTTGAAAAGCGCGGTACCGGCATCTGGTCTAACGCGGAGCGCGCCGCGGCGCATCGGCGGTCATTGGGTCCGTGCGTCGGGTGGCGTTGCATAGGTCTTCCATTCACGTTAGCAAGCTGAGGTCATCTTAGAATTGGGCTGAGGATGTCCTAGTCTGTAGGCTGAGCTACAAAGAGGAGAATTCCATTGAATTACACCTCGTCATTCATCGTCGCGGCTCTTCGCGAAACTTGGTTTTCTCTGGATGGCTATGCGAGCCAACTAACTGAGTCGCAATGGGATGCGCCAAGTGATTGCCCTGGTTGGGTGGTCAAGGATTTAGTGTCACATCTTGTTGGAACCGAACGACAGCTTCTTGGCGATACCATATTGCCCCTCGCAGAGGATAACCTCGGCGAACATGTCAAGAATGACATTGGACGCGTAAACGAAGCGTGGGTTCAAGCGTTGCGGGTTCTTGATGGGCCCGGCGTGCTTGCGGAATTCGAGGAAGCGATTAACCTGCGACTTGAGGCGCTTGATGCTATGAGCGAGGATGACTTCGAGGCCGAGAGCTGGATGCCAGTCGGCAAGGGCACTTACCGCGACTTCATGATGATTAGAGTCATGGACAGCTTCGTCCACGAGCAAGACGTTCGGCTCTCGACTGGTGGACACTTCCTTTCACACCAGAAGGCCGGTAAGATCGCGCTTGACCAGCTCTGTTCGGGCTTGCCGTACGTAGTCGGAAAGCGGCTCAAGCTCCCCGAAGGAACCATAGTTCGAGTAGATGTCCGCTCACCCAAGGACTTGATAAGCACTTCACGGGTTCAAGTCTTAGCCGGGCGGGGCGAGTTCATGCCCGCTACCGAAGCTGCTGTTGATGACGCGATTCTAACGTGCAGTTTCGAGGCATTTGTTATGGCGACTGCGGGGCGCCTTGGTGCCGCAGCCTACCTGGAAGATGGCTCGGTCGAGGTTTTGGGCGATAAAGACTTGGCACTTAAGCTCTATCGCAATCTCGGCTTCGTGATTTGAAAGGTGTTGGCAGCGGAATAATTTCGACCAACTAAGGGCGGGAGATTATTGATCCGATCGCCATCGCGACCATCGGTCGGTTTTTCAATCAAACGGTTTAAGCAAGACACTGCCTCCAGTCGACGCTCGCGTTTGAGCGAGCTGTTGGAGGTGGTTTGCAAGCTTCTAAAGCGGCGAATTGGCGTGCTTGGCCTTTCTAATCCGCTCCTTTTTGGATAGGAGCAAGTTTAACGCCGCGGCTATCGCGCCGCGGGTTTCAGAGGGTTCGATTACTTCATCGACATAACCGCGCGCCGCGGCGATGTAAGGCGTGAGATACTTTCCCTGGTACTCGTCTTGGTATGTCCGGCGTTCTTCGTCGGTGGCGCGCCGCATCAGAATTTGGGCCGCCCCCTGTGCACCCATTACCGCGATCTCAGCCTTGGGCCAGGCGAAGACCATGTCTGACCCCATGCCTTTGGAGTCCATGACGATATAGGCACCGCCGTAGGCTTTGCGGAGTATTAGACAAATCCTTGGCACGCCACACGAAGCATACGCGAAGGCCATTTCGGCTCCATGACGGATCATGCCTCTCCACTCGACGTCCTTGCCGGGAAGAAACCCAGGCGTATCCTCAAGGGTTATCAGCGGCAGGTTGAATCCGTCGCAAAATCGTACGAATCTCGCTCCCTTTTGAGCGGCTGGTATGTCTAATGTGCCCGCTAGAACCCGTGGCTGGTTCGCGAGGATTCCCACGGCGTTTCCGCCAATGCGAGCCATTCCGATCACGAGTTGCGGAGCCCAGCTGGCTCTGAGTTCGAGGAAGTAGCCGTCATCGACGATCTCCGCGATGATCTCTCTCACGTCGTATGATCCGGTCGCCGTGTCCGGGATGACGCTCATCAGCTCTGGACACGGGCGCGTGATCGGGTCGGAACTTGGTTTGAAGGCGGGGAGATCGTTGGTGGAGCGCGGAAGGATCTCCAGGATCTCTTCGATCTGCTCGCGCATCTCCTCTAAATTTTCCGCTTCGAGATAACTGACGCCGGCTTTAGCCGCAAGACTGTAGGACCCGCCAAGGTCCGATGCGCTCAGCGCGACTCCGGTGTAGTCAAGGACCATATCAGGCCCGCTTACGAAGGCGAATGAATCTGGCGTGGTTATGACGATGTCGGCAAGGCCGAGCAGGAGCGCCGGACCAGAAACCGCGGGACCGAAGAGTCCCGCAATGATCGGTACAATACCGGACGCGCCTGCGATGGCACTCGCCGCTAAACCCCATCCGTGGAGTGCTGCGACCCCGTCATGTATCGATGCACCCGAAGTGGAAAGCACCAAGACTATCGGCACCTCCATCTTGACGGCTTTTTTGACCGCTTCAGCAATTTTTGGGCCGTCTTCTTCGGTGAGCGCGCCCTTGTTGGGAGCTGACGTCGAGGTGATCCACATGACGTGCTTTCCGGCGATCGATACTATTGAGGTCTCGATGCTGCCTGGGATTCGACTCCCAATCGGGAGTTCCGGTTTGGATCGGTTTGCTGCCCTCCGCTCCAAAAGCATCTTTCCCCGATTCCGCCCTATCCCCAGCGCGTAAGTGGCTGAGAGTTTCCTGGTCTTAGTCTAGGTAGCGACGATGGGGGTTACACCCGGTATCAGGGAGGCCCCAAGTTCTAGGCGCCGAAACGGGAGGCGGCAAACATTATCGCCTCGGCCGCTTTGCGTCCCGAGGCGATGGCGCCATCGATGGACGGGTTCTCCATGAAGTCTCCGGCCACGAAGACCCGAGAAGATAAAGCCATGAAGTAGGGTTCGCCGTGGTGACCCGATCCAAATACCATGGGAAGTGCACGAGGAATGCGGTAGGTGCGCACCGGACTGAGGTCGGTTGCACTGATGCCCAGCATCGACGCTACGGTACCCGAATGGGCGGTGGCGTCCACGTCAACTTCGAGCGTCGAAACAGAGATCAGGTGAGTTCGCCGCGGTGCGTAGCTCGGAGAGACGGCGTCCATTACCGCTACGGTGAGAATGTCGGTGTCTGGAAATGAAGGGATCATGACGGTGGCCGAGGCCGCAAAGTCAA
Organism: Actinomycetes bacterium; assembly: GCA_021790495.1. Classification (GTDB taxonomy): domain Bacteria; phylum Actinomycetota; class Acidimicrobiia; order Acidimicrobiales; family Acidimicrobiaceae; genus Acidithrix. The sequence goes on along the minus strand of JAJYGZ010000386.1, from coordinate 4,213 downwards.
CTTCGGTTGCGTAGTAATGGTTGGAGACGTAGCGGTATCCAAAATCTTTGCTGGCATCCCCCGAAAGGGCGCAGAGTTCGTCGGCTTTGGTAGCTACCACCAAGTAGTCGTGGTCGATAACAGTGCCGTCGGCGGTTTCGACGGCACTGTCGGAGAACGCCGTTACTTGGGTGTCGAGCCGAAACGAATCTTGAGGCAGCGCGTCTGCTAGCTGCGCGGGAATCTCCGCTATTCCAGTTTCTGGAACACAGGGATGTCCGCGCAGGAAGTTCTGGGTGACAAAGTTCAGCATCCTTGCCGAGGTTTCCAAGTTCTTCTCGAGGAATATGCCTCGAAAGAAGGGACGCCAGAAGCCTTCGATGGCAACGTGCGAGAACCCGAGTCGCCTTAGATAGGCGTAGGAAGTTTCGGTCGGCGACTCGAACAGTACTTTCGGATCCGCGGTTGATATTCGTGTGGCAATTCGCGCCAGTGAAACCCAGTCCCGTGGGCGAAATTGCCGCATCATCTTTAGAGTCTCTCTTGGCTGAAAGTGCTCTCTTGGGTCGAAAAATCCTTTGTGATTCATCTCGGCGTCGACGAAATCCAATACCCGATTAAAGCGTTTTAGCGCCAGACGCGAAGGATCCAGCAAGTGGCGAAACTCCGGGTAGGAATCGAGGACCAGTTGGAAACCTCGATCGAGAAAGAAGCCGTCAACGTGGTCGGTCGCGACGACTCCGCCGATCTGGCTGCCTGCATCGCAGATTGTGACTGAGAATCCGTTTCGATTAAGGTAGCTTGCCGCACTTAGGCCCGCAAGACCCGCTCCTATTATCGTTACCCGATTGCGTTCCACATCGCTCCGTCTTTCACCGTAACAATTTAGATTGGATTTGCCCGAGCCAACCTCACTCTTTTGGTGGAGTTCTATTCGGCGCAACGCCGGTCGTATTTTGCCACTGTACGATTATCCATCATGGCGTTTGTTTGAACCCAGGTTTGCATTGGCACTTAATCCCCCCGATCGCGGTCCCTGGTATCGCGGCTCGCGCGTTCGCGCCGTCGCCGGGGTAGTCTTCGTCTTCGGGGTTGCGATGGCTGGCGTCTACGCGCTCAAGGGACAGACAAGCGAATTGTCGGGTTCGCTCGCACTGCTGGAAAATTCCGATATCGATCTGATTGCTATAGCTGTGGTTGCCGAGGTGCTTTCGGTGGTCACCTTTGGCCTATTCAACTGGTACTTGCTACGGGTGGGCCTGAAACAGGCGCCGCCGTTTAAGGCCGTCGCGGTCTCCTTGGCGAGCACCACGATAAATAATAGCGTTCCTGGCGGAGCGGCATTTTCGGCGGTTTACGCTTTCCGGGAGTTTCGCGGCTTTGGGGCCGATCCAGTCTTTGCGTCGTGGACCGTGCTGGCGATCAACCTTTTGAGCGGCGTGGCTCTGGCAATTCTTGCCACCCTGGGAGTTGTTGCCTCGCTGCAAGTGAGTCAAGGGCTTGGCTTGTTTGTCGTGGTCCCGATTCTCGCGTTGGTACTTTTTGGGCTTGCCGCGCTTGTCGCCACCCCGGCGCTGCTGGCAAAGGTGATAGGTCCCCCACTCGCTTTGGTTTCGAGGATCCTGGTTCGCGTCGGTCGAGATGGATTTTCAGCCCACGGAATAACCGCTCGACTATTGGCTGTGAAACCGTCCTTTCTCCGCGTAGTCGTCGCAATCGCACTTGCGCTAGCCAACTGGGTCTTCGACGCCATGGTGCTCGTTCTGGCGTACTACGCGATTCATCGCTCGGTTCCGTGGCGAGGCTTGCTTCTCGCCTACGGTGCCGGACAATTGGCCGCCAACCTGCCGGTTACTCCCGGAGGTCTAGGAGTGGTTGAGGGGAGCCTCTCGATCGCGCTGGTTGCTTATGGTGGAGCCCAAGAATCTGCGGTCGCAGCGGTGCTTATTTATCGCTTGGTGAGTTTCTGGATGACGATTCCTTTCGGGTGGGTCGCCTATTTCGGCACTAGCGTAATCAGGAGGAGGCGCCCTGCCAGGTTCGGGGAGAGATTCGGGATTCTGGTAGCAGACGAGGATCCGATGCCATGAAGATTCGAATTGCGAAAGCAAAGTGCCGTGTTGTAATCGCAATGGCGAGTTCTTTTATCGCCCTTGGCGCGTTGACCTCTAGCTGTGCCGGAGCTTCGGCGGGTCTGGGAACTTCCTCGTCAGCTTGCTTCAGCGCCTTGCCCGCCTCATTTGGAGCAGTCGGCTACAACGCGAAACTTCTTGGGGTGCGGCTATTGCCCGCTGCGAAGGTGCGGCGGTTTATATCGGGACTGCCCGCAAGCAAAACTCCCAGCCTGTGCGTCTTGGCTTTCCAGCTTCCCGATTCGAACGGCAAGTTCATAGAGAAACGCGCATACGATCGCGTCGAAGGCCATTTCGAACTTGCGATCTACTCGCTCGAGTCCAAGACCCTTATTGCCACGCGTTTACGCAACACGTTACCGATTCGATTCGCCCACGCTTTCTCTATTATCTGAGTCCGCCTAGAAGGGCGACGCTCTTTTGTGCCGAGTCGCGTCGCGTGACGCGAAGCCAAGCCGATCGTCAATTTGACCGCGGCACTACTTGGACGCGCGCTGGCGATTTCCCCTGACGCGAGCGCGATCGGTGGCCGAAAGGGCCACCTTGCGCAGGCGAATGGACTTCGGCGTGACCTCGATGCACTCGTCCTCGACGATGAACTCAAGCGCTCCCTCAAGGCTAAGCTGGGTCGCCGGTGTCAGTCTCACCAGCTCTTCCGCAGTGGAGGATCGCATGTTGGTGAGCTTCTTTTCCTTGGTCGGATTGACGTCCATTTCGTCCGCGCGAGAATTTTCGCCGACGATCATTCCCTCGTAGACGTCTTCGGTGGGGGAAACAAAGAGGCTTCCACGTTCTTGAAGGTTAAGCAGGGCGTAAGGGGTGGCCACTCCGGTGCGGTCGGCCACCATAGAGCCGCTTTGGCGACTGCGGATCTCGCCGAACCAGGGTTCGTATCGGTCGAACGCGTGGTGGATCTGCGCTGTGCCCTTGGTCTGGGTGAGAATCTCGGTTCTAATGCCGATTAGCCCTCGCGAGGGGACCGAGTAAATTACTCGAATCCAGCCGGTTCCATGGTTGACCATCTCCGAGAGTGTCGCCTTGCGCGACGCGAGGATCTGGGTGAGTGCACCGAGAAATTCATCTGGGGCGTCGATTTCAAGCAGCTCGACCGGTTCGCAGATCTTGCCGTCAATCTCCTTGGTGATAACCTGGGGCTTCCCTACGGTGAGTTCGAATCCTTCGCGCCGCATCATCTCGATGAGAATGGCCAACGCCAACTCTCCGCGCCCTTGAACTTCCCAGGTATCGGGACGCTCGGTGGTAAGAACTCGAAGCGAGACGTTTCCTACTAGCTCCTGGTCGAGGCGGCCTTTGATTAGGCGGGCAGTCACCTTGTTACCCTCGCGACCGGCGAGAGGTGCGGTGTTGACGCCAATTGTCATCGAGATCGACGGTTCGTCGACCGTCAAGAGCGGCAGCGCGACGGGGTTGTCGAGATTGGCCAGGGTTTCCCCGATGGTAATGTCCGAAAAGCCCGCGATTGCCACAATTTCCCCGGGGCCTGCTTCGTCCGCGGGAGCACGCTCCAGAGCGTTGGTGATGAACATCTCGGATATCTTGGCTCGCTGCATCGATCCGTCTCGTCGGCACCAGCTGACGGTTTCGCCTTTTCGCATATGGCCGTTGATCACGCGACAAATTGCCAGGCGCCCGAGATAGGGGCTTGCGTCGATGTTGGTAACCAGAGCTTGGAGATCTGTGGCAGATTCGTAGTAAGGAGGCGCCACGTGCTCTACGATCGCCTCAAAAAGCGGAATGAGGTTTTCTCCGGTGGTATCGGGCTCGGCGGTAGCCCAGCCGTGTTTCCCGCTCGCGAAGATAATTGGGAAGTCAATTTGCTGTTCGGTGGCATCAAGATCGAGAAAAAGTTCGTAGACCTCATCGAGAACCTCTTTGACGCGAGCGTCGGGACGATCGATTTTGTTAAGCACCAGAATCATCGGAAGGTGCTTGGCGAGAGCTTTGCGCAATACGAATCTTGTTTGGGGGAGCGGGCCTTCCGCCGCGTCCACAAGAAGCAGAACTCCATCTACCATCGCTAGCGCGCGCTCGACCTCGCCCCCGAAGTCGGCGTGGCCCGGGGTGTCCACGATATTTATTTT
>JAJYGZ010000363.1 GCA_021790495.1 Actinomycetes bacterium | reverse complement strand
ACGCCATTTGTCAACGGCAAGCTCGCCTCGGACGTGGATGCGTCTGTTGCTGAGATAGCGAGTGCGATCACTCCCACGATCGGCGGCGTTGGGCCTATGACAAGGGCGATGCTTTTGGTCAATACGGTTCGTGCCGCGGAGCTCCGGAGCGGGCAAGAACGTGCGAGTTGACGAGCTTATAGCCAATCGGCGGCGGCCACTCTTTTCGGTAGAGCTCTGGCCGCCCCGTTCGGCGGCGAGCGAAGAGAGGTTGAAGGGCGCCCTAGATGAACTTTCGCACTATGCGCTGGACTTTGCGTCGATCACCTATGGCGCCGGTGGATCGACGCGAGAGTTCACCCACGAACTGGTTGTGCACCTTCATCGAAATTTCGGCCTGGTACCGGTTGCCCACCTGGTGACTGCGGCTCACTCCAGGGCCGACCTCGAACATATTTTGGCTCGATACGCGGCAGAGGGAATTGAGAACGTCTTGGCGCTGCGCGGTGATCCGCCCCTTGACTCTGCGGCCGAACTCGCGGCTGGCGATCTCAAATACGCGATAGACCTGGCGCGGCTCGCCTCTGGATCCTATGGCATGTGCGTTGGAGTTGCGGCGCATCCCGAAGGGCATCCCGAAGCGACCAGCTTCGAGACCGACATGGATTTCCTCGCCGCCAAGCTGGAAGTTGCAGATTTCGCAATTTCGCAATTTTTTTATACCGCAGACCAGTTTTTTCGGCTTCGCGACGCATTGGACAAACGAGGAGTCGCCAAACCTCTTATACCGGGAATTATGGCGCCGACGAGCCTTTCAACTCTGCGTCGCATGGCCGAATTGTCTGGGACGACAATTCCGGACGGTACCGTGGCAAGACTCTCGAGATACGAGGGTGATCCCGCCGGGTTCATCGCTGAGGGGACCCAGATAGCCATCGAACTCGCATCCCAAGTCCTTGAGGCAGGAGCAGTGGGGATTCACGTCTACACAATGAACCAGGCCAAAACGACGATCGCAATATATGAGGCTCTATATGGGAATTCATGGACCGGAGTGGCGAGCACCTGAGATCTCGGTTTAGTACTGCCCGCTTATTGCAACTATTATCGGCCATTATGGCAGAAAAAATAACTATGACCTCGGACGGAGTTCTCCACGTTCCCGACGAGCCGATTATCCCCTTTATCGAAGGTGATGGCACCGGCGTCGATATCTGGCCCGCTGCGAAGCTGGTCTTGGATGCGGCGGCTCGAAAGCACGGCAAGAACATCGCCTGGAAAGAAGTTCTTGCAGGCGAAAAAGCCTTTAATGAGACTGGGAATTGGCTGCCTGAGGAGACGATATCCGATTTCAGAGAATACTTAATAGGAATCAAGGGTCCATTGACGACGCCCATCGGCGGCGGATTTCGATCACTGAACGTTGCGCTACGGCAGATTTTGGATCTCTATGTCTGCCTGCGGCCGGTGCGGTGGTTCCAAGGTGTCCCTTCCCCGGTGCTTCACCCCGGGAAGGTCGACATGGTGATCTTCCGCGAAAATACCGAGGATGTCTACGCGGGTTACGAGTTCGAAGAGGGCAGTGCCAGCGCTAAGAAGCTGCTCGAGTTTCTTCGTGACGAGTTTGGCTGGAATATCCGTAGCGACTCTGGCATTGGCGTTAAGCCGATTTCGGAAAGCGGATCGAAGCGGCTTGTCCGCGCCGCCATTGAATACGCCTTAAAGAATGACCGCCGCGGCGTCACCCTGGTCCATAAGGGAAACATTATGAAATACACCGAGGGTGCATTCATGAATTGGGGTTACGAGGTGGTGCGAGATGAGTTCGCGGACAGAGCTGTCGCGTGGGACGATTGCGGCGGGAAGCCCGGAGATCGCCTTCTCGTAAAGGACGCAATCGCCGATATAACACTCCAACAGGTTCTCACCCGGCCCGACGAGTTCGACGTTATCGCGACGATGAACTTGAATGGCGACTATCTCTCCGATGCTCTTGCAGCCCAAGTCGGCGGAATCGGAATCGCCCCTGGGGGCAACATCAATTACGTGACCGGACATGGGATCTTCGAAGCCACTCACGGTACCGCACCCAAATACGCTGGTCAGGATAAGGTAAATCCGGGATCGGTAATTCTGTCGGGTGTGATGATGTTTGAGCATCTTGGCTGGCATAGCGCTGCCGAGGACATCGTTCGGGCCCTGGAGAAGACCATCGTCGACAAGATAGTCACCTACGACTTTGCCCGGCTGATGAGTGACGCTACCGAGGTCAAGTGCTCGGAGTTCGCTGCAGCAATCGTAGATCGAATTTAGCGCCCGCGCTTGTGTGCGGGCGGAACCGTGATTGAGGAGCGTCACCTTGGGCGCGCCGATGGTATTTCGAAAGAGGAACCCAAGATGAGTAAAAAGTCTGCAATTTCTGTCGCTGTAACTGGTGCGGCGGGGCAAATTAGCTATGCGCTCTTGTTCCGCATCGCCTCCGGGGAGATGTTCGGCGACGATGTCGAGGTGTCTCTTCGGCTGGTGGAAGTCGAACCCGCGATGCGCGCGCTTGAGGGAGTCGCCATGGAGCTCGACGACTGTGCTTTTCCCCTTTTGTCCGGAGTCGAGATGACATCGAATCTCGAGGTTGGATTTGACGGCGTCAACTGGGCGATACTCGTTGGTGCGATGCCGCGCAAAGCGGGAATGGAGCGCCGCGATCTCCTTGGCATGAATGGCAGCATCTTTGTTCCCCAAGGCGCAGCAATTAGCAAAGTAGCTGCTTCCGATGTGCGCGTGTTCGTCGTGGGCAACCCGTGCAATACCAACTCCTTGATCGCTAAGCATGCGGCTCGCGACGTCCCGGCTGACCGGTTTTTCGCCATGACGAGACTTGACCAGAATCGCGCGATGACCCAGCTTGCAAAAGCGGCGAACGTCCCGGTGTCTGAAGTATCGAACGTAGCAATTTGGGGCAACCATTCCGCAACTCAATATCCGGACTTTTTAAATGCGAAGATCTCCGGCAAGCCAGCCACGGAAATGGTCAAAGATCACGATTGGCTGCGGGGGGAATTCATAACTACGGTGCAAAAGCGGGGGGCCGCGGTGATCGACGCGCGCGGTGCGTCCTCGGCTGCATCCGCGGCGAATGGAATCATCGATTCGGTTCGGTCCATAATTACGCCGACCCCGGATGGGGATTGCACTTCGTTGGTGGTATCCAGCAAGGGCGAGTATGGAATTCCCGAAGGCTTGCAGTTTGGTTTTCCTGTGGCGACCACGGGCTCGTCGTGGCACGTCGTCGAAGGTTTTGAAATAGACGAATTTGCCCGTTCCAAGATCGCTGTTACCACCGAAGAACTGATCGGCGAACGAAATGACGTGGCCGATCTCCTCAGCTGAAGTCGAGCACTCCCTACAGGTGTCTTTCGGGCTCGCCACTGGATCGGCGATTGGATTTCGGGCAATAGCGCGGGTCAGATGGTCGCGGCGACCCTTGGCTTTGCCAGTTTGCCCCCAAGTGCCACTTGGCAAGTTCGCCCACATCGCCGCGGCTGGCATGTCGCCTTGTTCCTAGCGGATTAGCCTGGCAGCTAGGGGGTATTAGCCCGACCGGGACGGGAGAGGTGGACTTTGATGGCCGATAGCTCGGAGGCCCGCGTGAAGATGGCGGCGGAAGCCCAACTGGCTGATTCGCTCGACACCTTGGCCAGCTTTCGCTCGCGGTTCGCCTTTTTTGATCCAAGAGCCATCTATTTCGATGGTAATTCCCTTGGGCGGATGCCCTCGGGCACGACGGAACTCCTCGCAAGGGTTGCGAGCCATGAATGGGGAGGTTCCCTAGTCGAGTCGTGGCGCCACTGGACCGAGCTTCCCTATCGAGCGGGAGATCTTCTGGCCAAAGACGTTCTCGGCGCACTGCCTGGCGAAGTGCTTGTCGCGGATTCCACTACGGTGAATCTCTTCAAGCTTGCGGTTGCGGCCTTGGATCTTGGAGGCTCCCGACGCCGTGTTCTCATTGAGGCCGATAATTTTCCTACCGACCATTACGTGCTTTCGGGACTGGTCGATCGCTACGGTATTGAGGTTTCGGTAGTCCCCTCGGATATCACCGAGGGGGTTTCGATCGAGGACCTCGCGGGAGTGTTTGACGAGGAGGTCGCATTCGCCTGCATCTCGATGGTTTCGTATCGTTCCGGGGCCAAGATTGACTTGGCTGCCGCGAATGCAATCGCCTCGAAAGTCGGGTCGAGGATTATTTGGGATTTAAGTCACGCCGGGGGAGCGGTGGAGGTTGACCTTGCCGGTACCGGGTGCGAGCTCGCGGTCGGGTGCACTTACAAATACTTGAACGCCGGGCCCGGCGCCCCTGCCTACCTCTATGTGCAAAGTGATGTGATCGAACAGATCAATTCGCCGATCAGGGGGTGGTTCTCGCAGGAAGACCAGTTCGAAATGAGCTCGGACTACTTGCCGCGTATCGGAATTGGTCGATTTAGCGGCGGCACTCCAAATGTTATCGGCACAAATCTGGTGGCACAGGGAGCTAGTCTCGTTGGTGAAGCCGGTATCTCGGCGGTGGCCTCAAAAGGTCGGGCGCTCGGCGACTTTTTCATCGCCGCAGCGGATGAGATCCTCGCCGAGTACGGATTTGAAGTAGCTTCTCCCCGCCAGAGCTCCCGACGGGGGTCTCACGTCAGCTTGTCGCATCCCTGCGCCAGGGAGGTCACCAGTGTCTTGGCGGATGAGGGTGGGGTTGTCACAGACTTTCGTCCTCCAGATAGGATAAGGTTCGGCTTTTCGCCCCTTTATACATCGTTCTCCGAAATAGCCATGGCAATCGGGCGGATTGTTGAGCTCGCCGAGAGCGGACGCATAGGCGGCGGTCTTTAATGCGGTGGTTCGAATCCACTGCCCGCGACCCCGGGAGCACCTTTCGCTGCGATGATGCGGACTTCGAAGTCGTGCGAACGAAATGACCGTTACGTCCCGAGGGGTGCGTATCCCGTCGGCATCGCTGAGATGGAAGTTCACGCGATCGAGTGGCGCCGGGGGACAACACGTCAATACGGCAGATACAAGGGTTGAACTCTATTGCGACGTTCGGGTACTTCAAGCTTCAGAGCCGCAGATGGAGATGTTGCTCGAAAATCTTGGGACCCAGATACGCGTCGTCGAGTCGTCGCGCCGGTCGCAACTGCAAAATCGTGAAGCGGCCTTGGAGCGCCTGAGCGAGATAATTGACGCGAGCTGCGCGCCGATTCGAATGCGCCGCGCGACGCGCCCAAGCCGCAGCGCCAGAGAGGCGCGCTTGCGCGCCAAGAAGATCGAATCTGAGCGAAAGCGATCACGCCGCCAGACCTATCAAGACTGAACTCGGGTTTATTTTGGTGCCGGTTTCATGCGTGGCGCCTCGAGAGCCGAGAAAAGCTGGCAAGTGGTTTGGTCAGCGAGGAAAGCCGTATCCAAGAAGGATGTGCTTCAAACCCTTGGAACGGTCATCATCTGAGCGCCATCGCTAAGGGTCGGAGAGATGAAGCCAGGCTTACTGGGACACCGTGGTCAACCCACAGGAGTCTAGGTATTTCAACTTGGCTTGAATGGCGCTCTGCCAGAGCGCCAGGTCGGATTGGAAGTGTTCTCGGTCGCCGTCTTCGTATGCATGTTCGACTTCGTAAAATGCCGCATCCTCTGCGTCGAGGAGCTCACGGTAGGTAGCGAGCACGCGGTCGTCGATAACACCTCGGATGGACAAAGTGGCCTCCCTGGGTCAATGGATCAACTATCGATTTACGAATCCTATACCCGAACCGATGTCTCAGGCAATCATTATTTGACACGAATCAATCGAGTTTGCTGCCGAGAAGCGATTCATCTGGCCCACGGTAGCAGTGAGCGCCTTCGCTGCACTGGCGACTCCTCCTCTCGCAGCGTCGACTCGTTGCGAGAGAACCGCTGCTTGGCTTGACGCGCTCTCGACCAGTATCTGCCAGCTTGCGTACGATCCCTTGTCTCCCAAAGGCGCGGAAAGCGTCCGCATCGACAGGTCAAGACGGGCGAGGGTCGTTTGGTATGCCCGCGCCGCTGAGACCTTGTCCGGGTTGTTTGGTGTAGAGGATGCCGATGCGATGGATGAGAGGGGAGCAAGGTCTGCCAGCTTGGCTGCAATGCAATTGGAGTTGATGTCCCTGGCGAGTGCTCTATTGGTAATCAACGGCACCGCCGGAAATGCGGTAGCCGCACTACTGCTTGCGCGCGAGATGGTGACGATATAGGAGCTGACCGTAACCAGAACCATAATTGCAACAAGAAACCAGGCCAATCTCTGCGTTGGGCGCCTTCGTCTCCGAAGCGCAGATTTTTTGCGCACCGTGAGGAAGGTTGGCGAGCTCAAGTTTCGCTTGACGCGACTCGGGTCGTCGGAGTCGATATATGCTCCTGGACGGATCACGTCGCTCCATTCGGGACCCTCGACCCAGTACGGCACGTCGCGTCGCATGTGTGTCCACACGCTGCCGTCAAAGTACCTTAGTTCCTCGATCGAGACCGAGGTAATTCGGTACCATCCAGGCGTGTCAGGGGCGGGATTCCGGCTCTGTTGTTTGCGACGTTTCAAAGTCACTCGCTCCCGAGGTTCAGTTCGTTGGCCATTTCCATGACGTCGACGACCGATCCGGACACCTTGATTCGTCCGGCGGTGATGGCTTGGGAGACTGTCATGGCTCCGTCTTTGATCTGTGTGGCCGTTTCCTTGGACGCGCGCAGCCTAAGGTCAGAAGGCTCTTGGTGCCCGTCCTCGAGGACTTTTGAAGAGCCATCCTGCCCGATGAGAATAGCGATGTGTTCCGGACCGTCAACGATTTCAAGGCAGACCGTGCGGGTGAGGCGCTTTGGGTTACGTGCGTTTACGTCTTGAGCGATCGAAATCGCCAGCTCTTGAAGAAGTGCGTTAGACACGATCATAGAGTATCGCGCGCTTGACCTCTTCGATCGCCTTGGTGACTGAAATACCGCGAGGGCACGCCTCGGTGCAGTTGAAGGAGGTGCGGCACTTCCATACGCCCGACTTCTGATTCAGGATATCGAGACGTTCGCCAGCCGCCTGGTCCCGGGAGTCGAAGATGAATCGGTGCGCGTTGACAATTGCCGCTGGCCCAATATATTCGTCGTTTGCCCAGTAGATCGGGCACGACGTGGTGCAGCAGGCGCACAGGATGCATTTGGTTGTGTCGTCGTAACGCTCGCGATCTGTGGGCGATTGAAGGCGTTCCTTGTAACCGGGGTCGTCATTTGCAATCAGATAGGGCAACACGGATCGGTATTGGGCGAAAAAAGGCTCCATATCAACAATTAGGTCTTTTATTAGCGGAAGTCCCCGTATCGGCTCAATGGTGATAGCTGTTCCGACATCGCGAATCAAGTTGACGCAGGCGAGCTTGTTCTCGCCGTTTATCACCATCGCGTCGGATCCGCAAACGCCGTGGGCGCAGGAGCGTCGGAAACTGAGTGTTCCGTCGATCGTCCACTTGACGACGTGCAGCGCGTCCAGAACTCGGTCGCCCGGCTTCACCTGAACGTCGAACTCCTCCCAATGGGGTTTCGTATCGACGTCGGGGTTGTATCGCTTGATTTTGAGGTGCACGTTCACCGTAGCTTCGTGCGACGACAGCTGAGGATTGGATGTTTCTGCAGTGGTCATGGCGTTAGTATTTTCGCTCCATCGGCTGGTATCTGCCGGTTACGACCGGCTTGTACTCGAGTCTGACGCTGCCGTCCTCGTTACGGTAGGCCAAGGTGTGCTTCATCCAGGTAGCGTCGTTTCGGGTTGGGAAATCATCCCGCCAGTGCGCTCCCCGAGACTCTTCGCGAGCGAGCGCCCCGACCACCAGTGCTTCGGCGAGATCGAGCAGGTGGGAGAGTTCCATCGCTTCGACGAGGTCGTAGTTGAAGACTTCGCCCTT
>JAJYGZ010000198.1:7353-8003 GCA_021790495.1 Actinomycetes bacterium | reverse complement strand
CCCGCTAATGGATCAAAGCTCGTATACAACATGGCGAGGCCACCTCAGCGTTACTTCGAAGGCACAGCGCGTGACTTCATCGGAGTGTTCGCGAGAAATATAACTTCGACTTCGTCAAAGGGCTGATAGGCCCGACCAAACGCAGTTGACCGGGATTCGCAGCGCGAGACGATGCCCCATCGCGCCACTTTGGATCGTTGTGCACTCGATCAAGGACAAGACGGTCGATCGGAGTAGCCGTGATCTGCGCTGGGCGGTGCGTAAAGGCTCGAAACCCTCAAGCGCTACTGGAGATCCCGAGATCGGCGCCCAAGCATTCGCTCAGTCGTGATTGAGCCCAAGATTCTTTGAGCGCTTAGGTGACGCAGCGTTAGTTTAGCGACGCGGCTTCGATCTCGTCGAGGATTTGAGTGAGAGTATTCCAGGCTAACGTGGCGCACTTGATCCGCACCGGAAACTTGACCACTCCCTGGAGAGCGGCGAGTTCGCCCAGCTTCCTAAGATCGACCTCCGCCGCATCTTCGGCCTCGGAGGTCATCGACTGTTCGTGCAGCGACATCAGTCCCTTGAAAGTTTTAATTACTTCGCGCGCCTCTTTGACACTCTTCCCCTTTACTGACACGGTCATAAGCGAAGCCGATGACCTGGAG
>JAJYGZ010000198.1:0-7343 GCA_021790495.1 Actinomycetes bacterium | reverse complement strand
CGAAATTTCCGTGCCGTCGCTTTGGACATAGACGGCGATCTCGTCGCCGCATAGGGGGTTGTATCCCTCTGCCTTGCGGGCGGGCGGAGCTTCCAGCGACCCTGCGTTGCGAGGATTTTTGTAGTGGTCGAGGATGATTTCTCGATAGAGGTCTTCAAGGCCTGGCATCTTCGGAACTCCGTATATTGGTTTGTTGTCTCTTGAGTTAATGCTAGCGAAGCACTTGGCAAAGTTGGCTAAGCAGAACTTCAGCCAAAGAAAGCGCTCGTGGCGTGCAGCGCATTGACAAGGGCGTCGACGTCAGACTCATCGTTGTAGAGGTATAGAGACGCTCGGGCGGTTGAACTTACTCCCAAGGTGCGCATCAGTGGTTTCGCGCAATGGTGTCCGGCACGCACGCAAACTCCGAACTGGTCCAAGACCTGGGATATATCGTGAGGATGGACATCTCGAAAAGAGAAGGAAAGCACGCCCCCGCGATGTTCTGGGTTTTTCGGGCCATGGATCGTTATATCGCTTCCGAACTCGTTGGCCAGGTTCGTCATGGCATAGGCGGTGAGGTCTATCTCGTGTGCACGGATTGATCCCATGTTGAGGTTGGTAAGGTAATCGACGGCCGCTCCGAGCCCGATTGCTTCGGCGATAGGCGGTGTTCCAGCTTCGAACTTGTAGGGTATCTCGCTGGTATCGAAACCGTCGAGGCGCACGTCAGATATCATGTCGCCGCCTCCGAGGAAGGGCGGGAGTTCCTCGAGCATTTTGGAACGTCCCCAAAGAACACCTATTCCAGTGGGCCCCAGCATTTTATGGCCGGTAAAGGCAAGGTAATCGACGCCGAGACTAGTTACGTTGGTGTCGATGTGGGGCACGTATTGCGCCCCGTCGGCGATGACGATTGCGCCAACGGCGTGAGCCCGCTCGGCGATTTCAGCTACGGGATTGAGGGTGCCGAGCACATTGGAACACAAGGTGACCGAGACCACTTTGGCGCCGCTTAGCTGCCGATCTAGGTCGTCAAGTATCAGGTATCCGTTTTCATCGTGATCAATGTAGGTAATCTCGATTCCGACCGACTCCGCCACCATTAGCCAGGGAACTAAGTTGGCATGGTGCTCCATTTTGGTAAGAACGACCTTGTCTCCCGGCTTGAGCAGGCGGCGTCCAAGTGATTGGGCGACAAGATTGAGTGACTCAGTTGCGTTCTTGGTGAAGATAACTTCGCGAGCAGGCGCAGGTGCTTTTATGAACTGTCCGATCTTGATCCGCGCCTCTTCGTACTCCTTGGTTGCCTCTTCGGCCAAGGCGTAGACACCGCGGTGAACATTGGCGTGAGTCGTCGTGTAGTAGTGATCCATGGCATCGAGGACCTGGCGAGGACGCTGCGACGACGCCGCAGAGTCCAAAAAGTTGATTGGCTTGGCGCCTTGGTTGGCGAATATCGGGAAGTCAGATTTTATTGCCTTGACATCGAGGGTTTTGGCTTTGGCTCTGGATTCGTTGGTGGCTGGGTAGGCCGCTACAGCTTCCATCCTTCGTAGCCCTCCTTTTCAAGCTTTTCCACGAGTTCGATCGATCCGCTTTCAGCGATTCTCCCGTCAATCAGCACGTGGACCCGATCCGGCTTGATCTCGTCGAGGATTCTCTGGTAATGCGTTATCAAGAGCACGGAGAGTTCAGGGCGTATTGAGCGAACCTCGTTGATTCCGCGCGAGACGACCCGGAGGGCGTCGATATCCAGACCAGAGTCGGTCTCGTCGAGAATAGCGAAGTCGGGTTCGAGCATCGCGAGTTGCAGAACCTCGTTGCGCTTTTTCTCGCCACCGGAAAATCCCTCGTTCAGATACCTTTCGGCGAACGAAGGGTCCATTCCGAGGCGCGCCATCCAATCGAGCATCGAAAAGCGAACTTCCAGTGCCGACACGTCAATTCCCTTTCGCGCGCTCATCGCCTGGCGCAGAAATTGCACTACGGATACTCCGCTGATCGCTTCGGGATATTGGAAGGCCAGGAAAATCCCCGCCTTGCCTCTCACGTCGGTGCTCCACTCGGTGATGTCCTCGCCCTTGAAGTAAATTGCGCCACTGGTAATCCGATAGTCGGGATGTCCGAGCAGCGTTGACGCTAGCGTTGTCTTGCCAGAGCCGTTGGGACCCATGAGAGCATGAATCTCGCCTGGTTGGACGACCAGATCGACGCCTTTGAGTATCTCGGTATCTTCTGTAGAGACGTGGAGATCCTTGAGTTCAAATAATGGGGCTTCCATCTCTTAAAGCTTAGACGAGAAGTCTGGTTATTTCCCCTATGACCGTAGTAGAAATTATCCTTCCCAAACCGACACTATTGCGCTGAGTTCGGGATCATTGGGTTGAAGTTCCAATCCGTCGTCGAGCGACCCGAAATAGAGAAAGCCGATAACAAAGTCGTCCTCGCGCACGCCCAGCGCCAACTTGACTTCGGTGTCATATGCGGCTGATCCGGTACGCCAAATCGACCCGAATCCCAGCGACGTTGCGGCAATGAGCATGTTCTGGGCTGCAGCCGCGCCCGCCGAGATGATCTCTTGATCGGGAACATGAATGTCGCGGTGGCGAATGGCCACCACCGCGATGACGAGCGGTGCCCGAAGAAACTTCGAGCGTTCCTTTTCGATCTGGCCTTGGGTCGGCGTGAAATTCTCTGCGGCAGCTCGTTTCATCAGCGATTCGACCATTACGGTTCCGAATTCTTCGCGCGCCCTGCCTTCAAACACCACGAACCAAAATGGGCGCGTTAGTTTATGATCCGGCGCAGCCGCCCCGGATCGAAGTATCGTGATCAGCTCGGCTTCGCTCGGGCCGGGCTTCTTGAGACGACCGATGGAGCGACGCTTAAATATTGCCTGGATAACTGCATTGGTTTGGGACTTCAAGAGGCGCGAGTCCCCGAACTATCTGCTCGGCTCAACTGCCAGGCGCGGACTCTGGTCAAGGAGTATTTGCCGCCAAAGTACATCCGACGAATTGCCAATTCACCATCCCCGCGCGATCCAGGCGTCAAGTTCAGGATATTCCTTGCCTATGGTGGTATCGAGGCCGTGCCCCGGAAGGACTTGGGTGTCCTTTGAGAAGCGGGCGAAGATCCTTTTTTCGATCGAGTCGATGATCGTCGGAAAGTCTCCGCCTTCAAACCCAGTGGCGCCCGGACCGCCCGGGAAGAGGGTGTCTCCAGTGAAGAGAAGTGGCGTACCGGGGACAAAAAAGCACAACGAGCCTGGGGTGTGCCCTGGAGTGTGGATGACTTCGAGGGTGATATTGCCGACGGCGATAACGTCTCCGTCGGCAATGACTTCGTCGTACCCCTCGAGAAGAGCGGCGTCTTGGGAGGAGATCGCAACCGAATAGCCCGCGTCGCGCACTTGGGGAACCGCCGCAATGTGATCCCAGTGGCCATGGGTCTCCACCACCTTGCGTACCTGCAGTGAAGTGCAGAGGTCCAAGAGGCGTTCGTGTTCGTTGGCGGCATCGATCAGAACGGCTTCTCCCGTGGTTCGGCAGCGAACGATGTAAACGTTGTTGTCTACTGGACCAACGGATAATCGGTAGGCTTGCACCGAAGAGTCGCTATAGAAAGGACTTAAGGTTGAAGACATTTTGGAACTCCCTTTGGTCTTAAACTTAGCCCGCCAAGGCCATGGTCGTCATGGGAATTCTCGGTGGGTCCTTGATTGGCGCGCATCGCCGCGGCAGCTTGGCTAAATTTGGCTATTGAATTGAAAATGATATTTTCTGTTACTTTGCCGATCTGATAGGGGACTTCGTGAATTTCGCATTTTCACCAGAGCAGGAGGAGTTGCGACGCTCCGTACGCCGTTTCCTCGAAGACAAGTCTCCATCGTCAGAGGTGCGTCGGCTAATGGAAACTGAGCGCGGTTACGACAGCGGGGTCTGGACTCTTCTTGCCCAACAATTGGGGCTGGTAGGTTTGGCGATCCCTGAGGCCTATGGCGGTTCGGGTTACGGCTCGGTCGAGCTCGGCATCGTATTTGAGGAGATGGGGCGGGCGTTATATTGCGGGCCGTACTTCTCGACCGTCGCGCTCGGGACCAATGCGATAATCAACAGTGGTGACGAAAGCGCAAATGCTCAGTTTTTGCCAGCGATTGCCGCGGGTGAGGCTATCGCAGCTCTTGCGATAACCGAAGACGACGGCAGCTGGGATATCAACACCATGGCGACGACGGCAAGTGGTGCGGAGGGCGAGTGGACGCTGAGCGGCTCGAAGTCTTACGTTATCGATGCTTTGGTGGCCGATCTCATCGTCGTCGCGGCTCGAAGTGCCGCTGGAATCTCGGTCTTTGTCGTCGCGTCGGATGCCCCCAATATGGAGATAACTCCGATACCGACGCTGGACACCACTCGCAAGATGGCTCGAATTTCCTTCATTGGGACTCCGGCCAGGTTGATTGGCGAGGAGGGCGGCGGATCGGCGGCTCTAGAAAGAACCTTGGACATGGCTTGCGTGGCCCTCGCTTCCGAGCAAGTTGGAGGGGCTTCGCGGTGCTTGGAGATGTCGGTTGACTATGCGAAGTCGCGAATTCAATTTGGCCGCGCCATCGGTAGTTTTCAGGCTATAAAACACAAGTGCGCCGACATGTTGGTCGAGGTCGAGTCGGCGAGGTCCGCCGCGTACTATGCCAGCTGGGTTGCCGATCAAGATGGCGACGAGTTGTCGATTGCCGCACCGCTGGCGAAAGCTTTCTGTTCCGATGCCTATTTCAGCGCAGCTGCAGACACCATTCAGATCCACGGCGGTATCGGCTTTACCTGGGAGCACGACGCCCACCTCTACTTCAAACGTGCCAAAGCGTCGCAGCTGCTCTTTGGCGATGCGTCTTATCACCGCGAAAGGCTCGCCACCAAGGTCGGGATCTGATCGGCCAAGGGGTCAAACGCCATAGACCCCCAGCTTTGGGCCAAGACAGCGCGCCCGGGCCTTCATCGCGCCGCTAAGTATTTGGTCTGCCGCCGTGGTTTTGCTAAGTTCTGGCAAGAAACTACAAAGGCGGGAGATCGTAATGGATGACCAAGGCCACGAGTACCAGAAGGTACTATCGGATCTAGCTGGCCCAGCGAAGGATTTGCGATCGCACATACCGGATGTTTGGCGCGCTTTTGCTGAGCTTTCAAAATCGGCAGTCGCCGAAGGCGAACTAAGCGGTGGGACGAAGGAACTTATCGCGATCGCGATCGCGGTGGCGCGAGAGTGCGACGGATGTATCGCGAACCATGCCCGTTCAGCAGTGAGGAAGGGGGTGACCCCGCAGCAGATGGCCGAGATGCTCGGCGTTGCAGTGCTGATGCTCGGCGGGCCCGGTACCGTGTACGGCCCGCGGGCGTGGGAGGCGTTTCTGGAGTTTTATGCCGCGGCGCATCCCGAGCCAGCGCTTGGCTAATTCGAAGGGGCCTCCCGGTCGTCGTCCTCGATCCTGGTATCGTCGAAATGGCTTGGTCGTTGATGGTGGGAGAATCGCGTGGTAATTGAGGTGCCTGGGAGCGGCGGTGCGCTGTCGGTGCTGGTTATAGATGAGTCCCGAACAAAAGCCTCCAGTCAGGTTGCCGAGCGTGCGCTGTTGGTAACTTATGGAGTGCCATCTGCTCCAAAAGTCACCGGAGTCGACGTCGACCTATTCCTCGAAGAGTACGCAAGGCGCTTGTCTTCAGCGTCTAATGCACTGGTCGCAGTGCTACTTCCATCGGGGGTCGGAACATCAAAAGGAACGTTTTCTCCGCTCCGTTGGAAACAAGACATCCTCAAAGTTGTCGAGTATCTGACCGAGACCGTGGGCATAGCCGCGGTTTTTTTGGTGGGCTTTGAGATGATCACCCTTCAGACGCTCGCTGCCGCGGCGGAAGCACCCAAGGTCGTGGGCGTAGTGACCGTCTCGACGGTACCCTCGGTGCCGCCGTATGGTCTGAACAGCTATGAAATTGCTGACCAGCTTGAGGCTTTTGGCGTGGGAGTGCCTTCGGCAGTTGAGACCATCAAGGGGTGGGAGAACGAGTATCTCGCGATCGACCCGGCCAAGACGGCACCACGTCTCGGCCAGATTCCCTGGCTCGTGATTCACGGTGCCGATGATCGGGCCGTGCCCGAGGAAGCACTGCGTCAACTTCTCGAAGATGTCGACGGGATCGGAGAACTGCATGTTCTCAACGCAGGTGGCGAGTCGCTTCGCGCCGACCCCCGGGTCTTGGCGCTACTTGTGGGATGGTTGGCGAGGATCGTCTCGTAAGCGATTCCGCGAACTTCGGTTCCCCAGCGCGAGGCAATGCCTGGAAGCCTCCTGGCCCGGATGGAGCGAGGGGGGCTTTAGGGGGAAGGGCTATCCGAGTTCCGCATCTATGGCCCGTCGCAACTGGCGTGCCGCTTTAAGGGGGTCGCTAGCTTCGAGGATATATCTGACTACCACGAAGTGCGCGGCGCCTGCGGCCGCGAGCGCGCCTATCTTTTCGGGGGTAACCCCGCCGGTCACAAAGACCGGAAGCTGGGATGTCGCGCTGGCGTAGGCGAGATATTCGAGACCGGTTCCAGCCCTGCCCGGTTTGGTTGGAGTCGCTTCAATTGGTCCGGCGGATACGTAGTCGATATCTTCCAAGATTGCGTTGTCGAGTTCAGTTTTGGCATGGGTGGAACGTCCGATCATAAGGGAATCGCCAACCAACGCCCTTGCTGTGGCAGGGGATAGGTCGGACTGGCCGAGGTGTACCCCGTCTGCGCCAACCGCGAAGGCGATGTCGACGCGGTCGTTGACGAAAAACGGCACCGCGTTAGCCTGGCATATCGGTGCGATCGATTCTGCTGCCCGAATTATCGGGATCGCCTCGGCAGACTTTTCTCGCAGTTGAATCACGTCGACGCCACCGTCGATAGCGGCGCCCACAAGCGCGACTAGGTCGTCGCGCAGATCGACGCAGAGGTAAAGACTGCGTCTTGACATCGCACTTGAGTCTCTCAAGAGGTTCCTCCAAGCTTGTGGAGGCGCTTCATCTCTTGTTTGAATTCGCGGACCGCGCTGAGAGACGCGGTGTCGGTTATGTCGGCCACGCTCATGTGCGTTCCCTCGTCGCCGAAGGGTTGGGAAACCTCGCGCCAACCATGCTGGGAAAGTCCTACCTGCTTTCCTAACAGCGCGATAAAGATACGCGTCTTGTCGGGACCAAAGCCAGGAAGCGCATTGATTCGCGTGAAGAGGTCAGCTCCATCCTTTGCCTCACGCCAGATCTTTGAGGCGTCGCCGCCATACTGTCGCGCCACGACTTCACAGGTTGCCAACACTCGTTTGGCCATTGCCGAGGGGAAGCGAT
>JAJYGZ010000068.1:6206-8041 GCA_021790495.1 Actinomycetes bacterium | reverse complement strand
GACGAGCTCGGGATATTCGCGGACCGCCGTATCCATATCACAGAAGATCACCCCGCGCTCTTCAAGATCTTCGCGATTGCGGTGATACACCACTTCCGATTCATACTGAGCGGTAACTCCCGCGAGGTACTTGCGTTCCGCCTCCGGAATGCCGAGCTTCTCGTAGGTGTTCTTCACCGACTCGGGAAGCTGATCCCAGGAGCTGACCTGCTTGTCGATCGGCTTGATGTAGTAGTAGATGTCGTTGAAGTCAAGATCTGGCATGTTGGTGGCAAACCAAGGAAGCATCGGCTTCTTCTCAAAGTTTGCCAGGGCGCGAAGCCTGAACTTCTTCATCCAATCGCCCTCGTTCTTCATCCATGACATCTCCTGGACGATCTCGCGATTGACTCCCTTTTTGGGCTTGAAAACGTAGTCCTCACGGTCGGACCAGCCCAACTTGTACTTGCCGAGATTTAGATCCAATGTACTCATTGATCCCCACCACACTTTTCCTGAGGTGCCCCGATATAACTACCGGTTCACCATTACTTGTTACTTCAACACTAGTGCAGCCCAGATAATTTCTCCTATGCAGATAGGAGGAAATTTCACTTCACGGCCGTGGCGAGCGCTGATCTCCGAGGCAAAATTGCATGGCCTGGTCTAGAGTCGATGATGTGCCAGCCATTGAAAGCATTTTTGCGAGACTCGATCCGATCTCACACCCCAAGAAGATCCCCACTGTTTTAGAAGGGTTGGGTCCAGCGCGGCTCGACAACTATTACTGGCTGCGGAGCCTGGACGACCCCGATACTCTCGCATACATTGAAGCGGAGAACTCCTACGCTCGTCAGGTGCTTTCGGAATTGGAACCGCTGCGGGCAAAGATCTACGCCGAATTCCTAGCCCGCATCGAGCTTGCGGACTCCTCGGTGCCCCAGCGAAAAGAGCGCTACTGGTATTACGCAAAGACGCTAGAGGATTCGCAATACGAAATTCACTTGCGTTTTGAGAACGAGGGCGACGACATATCGCTCCATGAGGTAATTCTCGATGAAAACGAGTTGAGCCACGGGCTCGACTACTTCGCACTCGGCTCTAGTGCGCTATCGCAAGACGAAAGGTACTTGGCCTATTCAGTCGACAGCGACGGCTCCGAGCTCTTCACGCTCTTCGTCAAGGATCTCTCCAGTGGCGACACGCGCCAACTCTTGGTAACCAACGCAAGCTATGGACTTGAATTTGACCGAACCGGTGAAACGCTGTTTTGGGTTGAAGCAGACGAGTCGATGCGTCCTTTCAAAGTTTGGGCCTATGACCTCAACGCCAAAGACAATCCGTCAAGCCTGGTCTATGTAGAGGAAGACGAGTCGTTCGGCGTTTCAGTCTCAAAATCAAAAGACAATCGTTCCTTGCTGATCGAAGTCCACTCGACCACGACATCCGAAGTCCATATTCTCGACCTCGAAACACAAGACGCGGAGCTAGAAGTCTTTTCGCCCAGGCATGACGGCATCGAATACTCGATTGAACCTGTAGGAGATCAAATCTACATACTTTCGAACTTCGAGGCGGAAAACTTTCGGGTATCACGCTGTTCCCGAAGAGACTCAAGCCTGGCTTTGGCAGAAGACGTAGTGCCCTACGATCCGTCAGTCAAGATCGAATCAATCGAAGTGTTTACCGGGTATCTGGCCATCGAAGAACGCAGAGGTGGCTACCAGCGAATCCGACTGCTCAACCTGGACACCCTTGAGGAGTCGATGATTCCCTACGAAGAGCAAAGCTGCACTCTGGACCTCGATTCGAATCCGCTTCTTGGGCCCAGCACCCTTCGCTACAGCTACACGTCG
>JAJYGZ010000068.1:0-6196 GCA_021790495.1 Actinomycetes bacterium | reverse complement strand
TAAAGCCTCGCTCGGTGCGTGAATTCAACTTCTCCACCGGCGAGGTTCGAGTCCTAAAAGACGCTGTCGTGAAAGGGGGCTTTAGCCCCGACAACTATCAAAGTGCCGCGATCAGCATTAGGGCCCGAGACGGAGTCGAGGTCCCGGTATCCCTAGTCTGGGCAAAGGGAACAGAGCCAGGGCGCCCGAACCCACTGCTTCTATACGGATACGGGTCCTACGAACAAAGCATGGATCCCGGATTTTCGTCCGCTCGCCTGTCACTGTGCGATCGAGGCTTCGTATTCGCCATCGCCCACGTGCGCGGGGGAGGCGAGATGGGCCGCCATTGGTACCTGGACGGCAAGTTCGCGAAAAAACACAATACCTTCAACGACTTTGTCGACGTGGCGTCGGGGTTGTGCGATCTTGGCTGGACCGCGCCGGGCCGAATCGTTTCTTGGGGTGGCAGCGCTGGCGGAATGTTGGTGGGCGCCGCGCTTAATCAACGACCCGACCTCTTTGGCGGCGTCGTGGCAGAGGTGCCTTTCGTTGATTGCCTTACGACGATTTCGGACCCGAGTCTTCCCTTGACCATTCCCGAATGGGAAGAGTGGGGGAACCCTCTGGACGATTGGGAGATCTATCAGGAGATGGCTTCATGGTCGCCATACGACAACATCCGCGCTGGCATTCAATATCCTCCGATCTTTGCGACATCTGGGATCAACGACCCTCGGGTGTCATATTTCGAGCCAACCAAGTGGGTGGCTAAGCTGCGCGAACTAACGACGGACCCCCGAATTCTGCTCTGGACCGAATCGGGAGCGGGTCATTTCGGCAGCTCGGGGCGCTTCAAGGAGTGGGAAACACTCTCGCGGGCATATGCCTTCATAGTCGCTTGTGTCGCTCAAGACACCGAGGTCTGAATGCCCCGCCTAGGGTCAGGACGATTACCAGCGAATTGACTTCTCGTCTCGCTAGCCCCCGACGACAAAGCTGACGTCGAACGCCCCAGGTGTCGAGGTAAAGCGCGCTGGGCTTCCATTCAGGGTCAGCGTCATCGCTCGAGAGTTGCCAGCTCTTAGGCTGAGTGATCCCGAGGTGGTAATGGTGCGTGTTTGGCCGGGCTGTAACACAGCATCCCAACTAATCGCTCCTCCGGGAACCACGGATTGAGCAACCCAGCATGGGGCGCTTACGCTCACAACGACCGTATAGCTGCCACTGGGCGCCGCGAAGGTCGCACCCTGGGCATTTGAGGAGATTGGGGTTAGGGAAACCGGAATCGTCGTTGTGGTTTGGACCGGTGCCGGACGCGTCGTCGAGGTGCTCACAGATATCCGGGCGCCAGTCTTGGCACGCTTGCCCGTTGGAGCGACTATCAAGTAGGCCGCAATTACAACTACAACCAACCCGGCACCTATGCCAGCCAGCAACCGCTGGGGCCGCGATATCGCCGATCCCAACCCAGGCAGACTTCTAGTGCGTGCGAGGGCCCCCGTTGATCCTTCCCCTAGGGGAAGCGCTTCATCCGTATCGTCAAAGGTCGCGGGCGGAATCGGCGTTTTAGGCGCCGAGCCGAGGCGGTCACTCAGAGGGCTTGCGCTTGGGTTACGAGCGGCCGCCTGGTCGGCGAGCGCCTTGGCAACCAGCGACGGATCGATTGACCGACTCACAGTACGCGGGCTCGCATCTTTGCCCACGTACCCTTTGCCCATCACCTTAATATGCTGATTTGGTTCGCCACCAGGAGGTTGGGGCAAATGAGGTTCTCCACTGAGCTTCTGCATCACGCCCATGGTCTGGCTGTAGCGCTCGATAGAGCGCCGCTCGCGCGTATAGGCAGTGGCTATCCAAGAAACGACGAAACCACCGACTCCGAGAATGATTAGAAGCACTACAAGTAGCTTCACAACGACTCCTCACCGGATAGTCGATGCCGCTATAGCGCGGCATCTAGTTCAAATGCTACCGCTCAAGAGTCCTTATGTGACCTTCGGGTATCATGCCAGGATGTGATTAGGGCTCGCGCAAGTCCAACATCTCAACCGATTGATCCGGCAGGAGCACCGCTAGCTCTGCGCGCGTCAACTCTTCCTGTACGAGAAGCGCATCGACGACTTTGTTGACCAAGTCTCGATGAACCCTTATCGTGGCTACGGTTTCGCCGTACAGTCGTTCGAGAAGCTCCTCGAGAATTGCACGAGACTTCGGGTCGTTGATCACTCTGGCAGCTTCGTCGCCGCCTACGCCTCGCATCGCTTCCAAGGAGACGTGGCTACCTTCCATCCCGTAGGCGCCAACGCATCGCGCGCCGAGCCTAGTAGCCGAAATCAGATCCGAGGAAGCCCCAGAACTCGGCTCGCCGAGGAGAACTTCCTCCGCAACCAATCCGCCGAAGGCGATCTTGATCATGCCATGGAGTTCAGAACGAGTTTCCAGAAATTTCTCTTCGGAAATTTCATGAAGCGTTGCCCCGAGTGAAGGTCCGCGCTTGAGAATCGAGACCATTTCGACAACGCGATTGTTGCCATTCGACCAAGCCATTACGGCGTGGCCCGCCTCATGGGTTGCGATTGCGATCCGTTGCTGCGACGGATACGGTTCGGCGCGCGCAAGACCGATCGAAACAGTGAGAAATGCCTCTTCGACGTCGGCAAAACGCATCGCGGCCCGATCGTTTTTCGTCGCTACTACCAGCGCCTCGTCAAATAGGCGCTCCATCATTGCGGGCGTGTAACCCATCGTCTTGGTCGCGATCCGAGTGCGGTTGAACTCGAAATCCAGCTCATCATAGTGGGAGCGCCTGGCGAGAAAGTAGTCAATGAGTTCAAGGCGCTCGGTTCTAGACGGCAGACCAAAAGCGATAATCCGGTCAAATCGTCCCGGACGAACAAGCGCGGGGTCGAGGTCGGCAACGCGGTTCGTGGCGGCGACGAGTAGTACGTTTGGCGCGACAATGGGATGGCTAATTTGGAATCGGGCGTACGGGAAGATCGAACCCAAGCTCTTGAGGACTCGCCTACTTCTGCTGGGCATCTCGAAGCTTTGCATCTGCACGAGAAGCTCCGATACTACGCCGGTGACTCCTTCGGATGCCGACGATCCCAGGTGAGATCTGCTTGCTCCTATTGCATCGAACTCGTCGATGAACCCGATGGCTCCGCCATATTTGCGAGCCGCAGTGCGAAGCGACCGGAAGAACGACCTTATCTTGCGATTGGTCTGGCCATAGTACATCGCTTGGAACGATGACGCCGAGGCGTAGAAGAACGGCACGCCCGCCTCTTTGGCCATCGCTTTTGCCATCATCGTCTTTCCAGTTCCAGGGGGTCCCTCGAAAAGGAGGCCGCGACGCGCCTGGCCGCCAAGCTCCCGATCAAAACGGTCTCTATACATGAAAATTTCCAGCGTGCGACGCACTTCGGAGACCTCAGGTCCCAGCCCTTTGATCGAGTCAAAACCAACGTCGATATCGTCTGGCTCGAAGCGAATATGTGGAGACCGCCCCAAGGCAACACTCGGGATTAAAAGTCCAATCACCAGCGCAACAATCAAGACGCTGGGAAATAGATAGGGCGACGGACCGATGTGAAGATGCATTTGCGAAACGTGGCCTACGGTGGCATAGACGTAAAGGCGATACACCGCCACGATAAACAAGGCACCCAGCGCGACGACGACCCGACGCGCTCGCACATACCTCCACTGCCTACGCGTCAGCTCTACGTCGGTAGGGGGAAAAAAGAGCGGATTTCGAGGCAGGTCTTCGCTAGCGGGCAACTGGTTCTCGATCATGACTGAAACTACCACCAAATGAAGCAATGCCAACACTCTTAGCGAGATTAATCATACAATCCGAACCCACGATAACCACCTTGATTGCTGGCGAAAGGGCACTCTAGGTGCGCAATCCAACTCGTGGTCGCAAGTGGTCCGGTATCGAATCGCGACTCGGATTTGCCTGGTCGCGCTCCGATATAACCGGAGCGGCCGCAGGCCAATTCGCGGCGACCGCGGGATCGTTGTACGCAACGCCTAATTCGTCCGCCGGATTGTAGTACCCGTCGACGAGGTAGGTCAGCATCATATCGGTCACTGCGTAGAAGCCGTGCGCCACGCCAGGCGGAATGAAGAGTCCCAGGCCCGTTTTATCACCGAGCTCAAGTTCCAATGTGGCGCCATCGCTGGGCGACCCAAGACGAAGATCATGCAGTACCACATGCGCTCTTCCAGACACAACATACCAATAGTCTGCCTGGTGAAGATGGTAATGCAACCCAACTAGCGAACCAGCGATCTTGTCAGACCTCGATCCCTGGACCATCTCTCGGCCGTGGGGAAACCACGATCTTCTGTAAGTCTCGGTAAATCTCCCCCTGTCATCGCCGAATGACACCGGGTGTATCACCACCACGCCTTCAATCGGTGTCGAAAGTTCGATCTCCAGACCCGCCAAAGTATTGCCTTTCGGTTGCATCCAAGATCCAGTTGGAAATGGAAAGTTGAGTCAGAAATTGACGTTAGCCGAGCATCCGGCCTATAGCTGTAACGATTGGCCTTGCCTGGCCGCAAATATCGCAATATCGCGCTCGCTAAAGGCATCTCGCACCTCGGCCTCCATCGCCAGCAATTGAGAGTCCGAATGGCTTGGGTCATGGTGGAAAAGCGCCACCCTCTTCGCGCGGGCGGCCAGTGCGAGATCTACCGCATAGAAGTGGGTCGAATGGCCCCACTCTCTCTTGCCCTCAAACTCCGCCAACGTGTACTGCGCGTCATGGATGACCAAATCAGCCTCGTAGGCAAGTTCAATGGCATTGTCGGCGAAATAGTCTCGCGATGGGGGCGCCTGGTGGTCTGGAATATAACAGACGGCGACTCCGCCAATCTCTATTCGATACCCGTAGGCGGTGTCAGTGTGCGGTACGGCGAGCGCAGTGACCTGGGCCTCGGAACCAGCCAGTTCGAAGTGGCCTTCCGGGATCGAACACACTTTCACGCGGCCACGGAATTCGAACGGCGAAACCGGAAAATATGGAGGTGCGAAGAGTGCGTCCAGGGGATCAGCGCCGACATCAGGCGCGAAAATTGTTAGTGAGTTACCAGAGCAGTCAATCTCAGGGAAAAATGGCAGCCCCTGGATATGATCGAAGTGGTAGTGGCTCAATAGGCACGACGCTCGCAGTTCGCCACCTTGAGCGAGACGCCGAGAATACCCCGCCAGCCCCGTTCCAAGATCAAGGAGAATCGGCTCCAATCCGCCGTCAATAACGACCATCGCGGTGTCGCCGCCAAATTCGCCAAAGTCAGGACCATTGACCGGCCGTGACCCCCGGGGCCCAAAAAAAGTCACCGATACGCTCACTGCCTCACCAACCTAGCCATTGTCGGGGCCACATGGGTGTGGACAGATCCAGCAATACCCATTCGGGAACGCCGCTACGCTTCCTTGGCGAGGCCAAGCGCAAAACTTGCAGTCCTTTATCGGCACCACCAAACCATTGGCGCCACTTCGGAGTCCTCGGCAGTGCTATCGAACTTGAGCCTGGCCGGTCTTTTGCAGCATAACTTGAAGGTCCTGGGGAGATGTCGCAGCCAGGAGCGCTTCCTTGACGTCAATCAAGCCTGCCGTAATCAATTCGAACAGTGACTTCTCGAAGGTGCGCATGCCATAGAATTCGCCCTCCTTGATAATCGACGGAATGTCGCCGCCCTTTTCAGGATCGAGGATGCTCTGCGATACACGGCCGTTAGCCACCATAACTTCCATAACAGGTCGCAGACCAGCTTCCTTTGTCCTTACGAGCCGCTGGCATATCACACCTTTAAGCGAGCCCGCAAGCGATGCCCGAATTTGCAAGTGCTGGTGAGCAGGGAAAAAGTCAACGATCCGGCTAATCGTCTCCTTGGCATTGGTCGTGTGCAAGGTGGAGAGAACCAGGTGACCGGTCTCCGCTGCGGCGATAGCCGCGTGAACCGTCTCTTCGTCTCGCATCTCGCCGATAAGAATGACGTCAGGATCCTCGCGCATTGCCGCCTTCATCGACTTTGCGAAGTCCATCGCGTCAAAACCAATTTCGCGCTGATTGATGTACGCTCTCTCGTCGCTTTGCAGTACCTCGATTGGATCTTCAATGGTAATGATATGGCAAGAGCGAGTTCGATTGATGTGGCCGATCATTGCGGCGAGCGTAGAAGTCTTACCGCTGCCCGT
>JAJYGZ010000385.1 GCA_021790495.1 Actinomycetes bacterium | reverse complement strand
CTTCTCGAACGCCGAGCGCATTGTTGGCCCAAAGAGTCCGATGTCCTTCAATATCGGAACAATGCGGGTGAATAACAGAGTTCGGAAGGTCAATTGCGACTCCGACTGGTCGACCCATTTGACGCATTGGGCGGAATTGAGCCCGACGTTATCCCATACTTCGTGGGCCAAGAAGCGGTCGCGCATCAAGAGGCAGGCTTCGGCGCAGAACTCTTCGCGCTCAGCGCGCTCTTTGGAGCTGAGCTGGGGGTAGTAGTCCTTCAAGGCATTGCGGCCAAAAGCCACGTGTCTGGCTTCATCTTGCATCACGTATGCGGTCAACTCTCGAGCGAGGGCGTTTCCAGTTAGATTTCGGATCATTCCGAATGCCGCCAGCGCCAATCCTTCAATGAGAACTTGCATGCCCAAATAGGTCATGTCCCAGCGAGAATCGCTCAATACGTCATCGAGCAACTCGCGCAAGTTGAAGTTGATCGGATACGCCAACCCGAGCTTGTTGAGATAGGTCGAGTAGACCTCGACGTGGCGCGCCTCGTCCATAACCTGGGTAGCGGCGTAAAATTTCGAATCGATATCCGGGACATTGGCGACGATCTTGGAGGCACAGATGAGAGCGCCCTGTTCGCCGTGGAGGAACTGCGAAAACTGCCAGGAGGCAAGATGCAGCTTTAGCTCGGATCGGGACTTTTGGTCCATGGCGTCCCACATCGGAGAGCCCCAGATCGGCACGTAGTAATCTTCGGTGCCAAGTGGATTGTCCAGATCCACCGATTGATCCCAGTCGATGCGGACCCGGGCATCCCATTGGCGACGCTTTCCCTTGTCGTACAAGTTGAGCATCTTCTCGCGACCCGAGTCGTAGTCCCAGCTGAACCGGACGCCACCCGTGTTGTCTTGGACATGCCAACCCGTTTGTTCGACGGGCAAGGCGTAGTATTTCACCCCCATCACCCACCCCCTTTTTGGCAAGAGGCTACCACAGGGCGTGCGCAAAGCGCGGAGGTTTAGGGGGTGAGGCCACGCTTAGGCGTCGTTGGGATCCGAGCTTTGCAGGTCCTCGGCGGCGTCCAAGCAGAGGTGGTCGATATCGGCGAAGCTGCAGCTTGATTCGGAGACCCTGGAGAGGACGACCGCGAGAAGAATCGCGAATATCTCCAGAGGTCTCGAAGCGCTTCTTGCTCCGGTCAGCAAGACGTCTAGTCCCGTGAGCGCGAAGCCGTCTTTTGGCGACGCGAGGGCGAGCACGTCTCCGAGTTTGTTTACCAGGTGATATCCGGTTGGACCATCGCCGTGGATCACCATGACGGTTTGGGCGTCATCGTTGACCACCGCTATGAACCTCTTTGACCTGGCTAGCTGGGTGTTTTCCAGTCTCACCACTACGGTCGCGATCTTATCCAGGGCCTCGTCCAAGAGTGCCACGGTGTAGCGGCCGTCGCGCCGGATAGCGAGCATTGAGATCGCTGGGCGTTGCGAGCTGGCGGCGTAGAGTCTCCAAATCCCGTCCTCGATTCGAGCATGGGCGATCTCCATGTCCGGCGTGCGCCAGACGAAACCGGTCAGATCGGCTTTGAGTTCAAAGGTACTTGGCGCATTGAATCTCTGGGCGCAATAGGCGCAAGTCTCAGAGAGTTCGGGTGCTGGCATTCCACAGGCTACGCATGATTTCACACCGTCTATATCGGTTGGTTATCCCCAGTGCTTGACAGCGTGTTCAATTCGTTTATTAGCTGGCGCAACCGCCCGTGGGAGACGTGGTCAAAGCGAAGGGCCAGACGGTAAAGATCGAGCCCGTCGCGTTCTCCCTTCTCTGCGCCGGTGATGGGGATGGACTCGATGGTGCCGGACTGGCAAATTTTTCCGTAGCGAGCGTTGATGGCCGCGAGCTGTTTGCGGGTGGGCCCGACGCGCATCCGCAGTATCAGGAGGTTGCCCACCCAGCGCATCGAGTGATAATTGCGATAGAAGCTGAGGAACTCGTCGATGGCGCTATTGAAGTTCGAGGTGATCAGATAGAGGCTCTCGTCCTCGGGTGAGACGTACCCTCCGGCGAAGAGGCGCGCCTTGACGTATGTCTCCCACTCGTTCCAGTAGCTGGAGCCTTCGGACTGGAAGAAGACCACCGGTGCGGGCTGCGATTTACCGGTTTGGATCAAGGTCAGCAGTTCGAAGGCCTCGTCCATGGTCCCGAAGCCTCCCGGCAGGATCAAAAAGGCATCGGATTCTTTGGTAAAGATGAGTTTTCGCGTGAAGAAGTACTTCATCTCCACAAGCTTGGGGTCTTGTTGGATGAAGAGGTTGGCCGACTGTTCGAAGGGAAGCTTAATATTGACGCCGAAGGAGTTTTCGCGCCCGGCCCCCTCGATTCCGGCCGCCATGATGCCCGGACCGGCCCCGGTGATCACCATCCACCCGTGATCCGCCATCGCCTTTGCCAGCTTTACCGTTACTTGGTAGTCCTCCTGGTCCGGCGTGGTTCGCGCTGAGCCGAAGATGGTGAGTTTTTTTATCTTTCGATACGGGTGAAAGGTGGCGAAAGCGTTGTGAAGTTCAGCCAGAGCGCTCGACGCAATCTTTAGGTCGAGACGGTCTATCTCGGCATCCGCGAAGTTCACCGCAGCATTCAGCAGCTGGAGGAGGAGGTCCTTGTTCTTGCGCGCTCCCATCTTGTCGACCAGCGCTTCGAGGTCCGCGGAGAGCAACGTCGATTCGTGCGGTGTCGCTCTGAAGCGTGGGTCCTGTTTCAAATCTGTAAGTTCTTTCCTAGCAATACCGGCCCCACCGGGCCTCGTTATGAACTACGCTCGGTCAGCTCGTGGCGCGCCAGCTCGGCATAGAGGGTCGATCGCTGCACCAGCGGACGCCCGAGAGGAGCCGAGATGTCCAAGAAGTCGTCGGTTTCCAACATCTGTCCGTGAGCGGCGCCCGCTGCCCGCGATATGTTCTCCTCCATTAGCGTACCGCCTAAGTCGTTGGCTCCTGAGCGCAGGAGAGATTGCGCCCCGGCGACGCCCATTTTCACCCAGGACGCCTGGATGTTCCGGATCGTCTTGGCATAGGCGATCCGCCCGATCGCGTGCATCAAGACGGCTTCGCGAAAGGTAGGACCCCTGCGCGCGCGCCGCCGGAGATAGATCGGAGACGCCATGTGAACGAAGGGGAGTGGGACGAATTCGGTGAATCCGCCGGTGTCTTTTTGTAGGCGCCGGGTGACGTCAATATGGGTTGCCCACGACCGGGGCGTCTCAATCGCCCCGAACATGATGGTGACATTGGACTTCAGGCCGACTTTGTGAGCCTGGCGATGCACCTCGAGCCACTCTTCGGTTCTTATCTTGTCTGGGCAAAGCACCTTGCGGATGTCGTCATCGAGGATCTCCGCAGCGGTGCCAGGCAGGGTCTTGAGTCCGGCGTCCTTTAGCATCCTCAAATAAGTGGCCAAATCGATCCCTGCTCTGCGCGAGCCTTCGGATATTTCCAGTGCGCTGAATGCATGGATGTGAATATCGGGCGCCGCTTTGCGGACGGTGCGCACAACTTCGAGGTAGTAGTTCGCGTCAAATGAAGGGTGTATTCCGCCTTGGAGGCAGACCTCGGTGGCGCCGAGTTGGGAGGCCTCGGTGACCTTTTCGGCGAGATCGTCCAGTTCGAGCAGGTATGGAGTCCCGCGCAAGTTGAGGGATAACGGTCCCTTGGAAAACGCGCAGAATCGGCACTTGAAGGTGCAGATGTTGGTGTAGTTGATGTTTCGATTCCTAACGAAGGTAACGTCGTCGCCGACAATCCGCCGGCGTAGCTCGTTAGCTAACTCAGCGATTCGAATCACGTCCGAGCCCCGTGCCCGAAATAGCGTCTCTATCTCGCTCCGGTCCGGCTCGTGGCCGGTTTCGATCGCTTCGAGCAACTCCTCGAGTCCCGGGTTAGACCCGGACGCGGACCTCAGGCGATACCCGTTGGGTTGCGGGGAGCACCCAGCGTCAAAGAAGTCCGGGGGGATGTCCCCATCCCCGCCAGATACCCAGCGGTCCTCTCTGGCATACCCTGACGCATCGGCATGCTCCATGACCCCGAATTGGAGGGCAGGCGCTATCCATCGCTTGGCGTCGAGGGCGAATTCAGGGTAGATCGCGAGGCGGGGCACCAGGTCAAAGCCAGCTTCTTCGACCTGACGCGCCAGCTTGTCCAGATGCGGCCAAGGGCGCTCCGGGTTGACGTGGTCGATGGTGACCGGAGAGATCCCGCCGAGATCGTCTACCCCCGCCCTAATTAGGGCAGACGGGTCGTCGGAGAGGTTTGGAGGCGCCTGGAGATGTATTGAAGCCGGAAGGATGATTCTCGCCAGGGCGATGGTGCGAAGAAAGCTCTCAAAGTCTGGAGCGGGAGTGGAACCCAAACGCGTGTTGGGCTTGGGCACGAAGTTCTGGATGATGACCTCTTGTATGTGCCCGTACTGCTCAGCCAACGCCGCGATGGCGACCAGCGCCTCGACTCGATCATCCTCGCTGTCGCCGACACCTACCAGCAGGCCGGTGGTAAATGGAATTTGTAATTCGCCGGCGGCCGCTATTGTCGCTAGTCGTCGGGCCGGGGTTTTGTCGGGTGATCCGCGGTGGCATTCGAGATCGTCGCGAATCGACTCGAGCATCATCCCTTGTGAGACCGAGACTTCGCGAAGCAGCTCGAGTTCGTCGGGGTAGAGCGCGCCGGCGTTGATGTGGGGGAGCAGCCCAAGCTCGTTCATGACTACGCCCGCGACATGGGCAAGGTAATGCACTGTCGAGGCATGCCCGTTGCTATCGAGCCACTCTCGGGCGGTGCGCCAGCGATCTTCGGGGCGTTCGCCAAGGGTAAAGAGCGCTTCGTGACAATTCGCCGCCAACCCTTGTTCGGCGATCTCTTTAATCTGGCCTATCTCCATGTACGGCGAAGACAGCTCCGAAGGACGTTTCACGAAGGTGCAATAGGCGCAGCGGTCGCGACACAGCATCGTGAGGGGGAGAAATACCTTCGGCGAGTAGGTGACGTAGTGGCCGTGTGATTGGTCTCGAATCCAAGCCGCGCGCCTAAGCAACTCTGGTGTTGAAAGCTTGGTCAGTTGCATTGTCATGTAGGCAACAATAGGCGAGAATCGCCTTGCCAGCTAACCAACTCGGGTGCGGCGATATCGCGCCCGGGCCTCAATCCGCTTTGGCCAAGGATCCTCAAAGCGCCAAAGACGCCTGGCGATCGACGACGATTGCGAAATTGGGCGCATTAATGTTTCCCGCGGGAAAGGAATCTGGATTTGTGAGAACCCGGCGGAGCACCTCTCCTTTTTCGCTTCCGCTAACGCTCAAAAGCACCAGAGACGAGGAGTTGATGAAGTCCATGGAGATGGTGAGTCGCCAGAAGCGGTTTAGACCGGTGACATCGAGCGACGTCGCGGCTTCGGGAGTTCGGATGCCAAAATCGATGCCGTTGGGAAAGTTCGAGGCGACATGGCCGTCTGGCCCCAAGCCAAGGTGCACGAGCCGAGCGGCGGGGGCCGCTCTCAGTGCTTGGGCGAAGCCGTTGGTGAGCCCCCGAAGCGCTGCGCTTTGCGCATCGGAAATATGCGTTGGCACCGGATCTGAGGCGGCCATGAGCTCCGCCAGGTCCACTTCGGTAGTTCTGGTGGGGGAATAGATCTGACGTAGCTCCGAGGCGCGATAGGCGGAACCAATGAGGCCATCGATCAAGGCGGTATTGGAGGATTCGCTCGTCAGCGGAACCACCCTCTCATCGCCAAGAAAGATCTCATAGCGCCCCAAGGGCGATCTCGAGTCGCTCAACGCTGACGCCAGTGCGGGATAGCAAAGATGCGCTTGGGAGCCTCCGGTTACAAACAAGGAGCTCGGTCCGGGGTGCGAGCCCGCAAATTCCGTGATGCGAGCCATGAATGATGCCTGCAGGTCATCGGTAACTTCTAGTTCGAAATTGTTCAACTTTCCACCTTGGTTGGAGCCGATGTTTGATCGGGCGGTCGCCTTCCAAACCTCGAGATACGAATCTCCAGGGCGCTGGCGATCTAGGAGTAGATGCGAGATACTTTATGGCCTCTTTCGGTGAGTTCCCAGGCTTGGCGGTCCGCCTGAGCTTCGATCAGGGAGTTGAAGTCTGTTTCCAGCGTTGGTATCGCTATTCTCGGGCCATGGCTTTTGGAGATAACTTGAACGACGTGGGTACCCGCCGGTCCATCCCTGTGGAGCTGGCCCGTGGCATGAAGATGTCGTGGGGCCAGGCCGGCGGTAACGATATTGGCGCCGAGTTCGCGCGCGAGTTGCGCAGACGCCGCCACGAGCTCGTTCTCGTAGTCAAGCGGCTGGTAGGCCGAGATCGCGACCAAGTCTTGGGGATGAAGCTTCGAGTCGAGATATTTCGCAAGATTTCCAAAGTCAACCTCGGGAGCGGAGATTTTCAGAGGAGCGCCCCGGAGAGATTCAAGGACATCTTCTCTGGCGCCTAGCTCGTCGTACTCCTTGAACGGGTCTATCTCAAGCGCGTAGCCCGCCGCAGCAGCTGCAAAGGGGAGCCCGTAAAGAAGTTGGGCGAGTTCGGCGATTGATTTTGGCGCGATCGGCACCTTCGATCGGGGATAGGTGCCTAGTGAGAGCTCTGTCGGTACCGGAATTAGGCATTTGGACCGCTCGGCGGAGTTGATCGCGAGTAGTTGCTCGCTCCAGAGCGCGAGCGCGCGGTCTTTGCGGGCGTGGAGGATTTCGACGGCGTTGATCTGGGCATTGGCATTTCCGCCGATCTCCTCGCCCAGCTTGACGAAGGCCCCGACCTCGGTTTTGGTCGCGTTGTCGAAGAGTTCGAATAGATCCATTCCAGCCAACGCCGCCGGTACGATTCCCAGCTCGCTGAAGATAGTGAAGCGCTCACCCATCGACGTGGGACAGTTGAAGACGCGCTTGAAGCCGAGTTCGCGTGCCTCAATATCAAGTGGCGATCCCTGGTCGGTAATGGCGATAAATCGCCCCGGGCGTCCGAGGCGGGAGTAAAAGAAGCGAAACAGCGCGTCGGTCTCTAAGGTGATGCCGGATTTGGTGGATACGATCACCGCGGTATCGGTCAAGTCGATATCGGCAAAAGAGCGCGAATCGAGACAGTCGAGGGCGACAATATCGCGCTGGGGTCTGGGCCCATGGTTAGTCATAAAGTCGAAAAAGACTCGAGGTGCGAGGCCCGAGGTGCCCATGCCTAGCACCAAGATCTTGGACTGGTCGATGGATTCCGCCCACCGTGTCATGTCGAGCAGGTACTCGTAGTTCCTTGAGGGGAGATCGATCCAGCCAAGCGGTGCGAAAGGGGCGTCGGCCCTTTGCCAGAGGGAATTGTCGCGCGCCAAGATTCGGGTGGTCAGATCAGAAGTAGCCATTGGTCCTCAGGTTTTTCGCCTTCGAAGCTTTACGCTACCAGCGCAGCCGTTATTGCTTGCGGGCCGACATCCAAGCCATCGCCGCACCTGGCGAGAGCGTCGCTAATTCTTGGGCGTACCGTCTCGCCCCGCCAATCTGGCGCCAGGCACCGACGTGACCCAGGCCGAAAAGTGGCCGCGCGCAAAGCCGCGGCACTTGACGGTTGGCGCGGGTTTCCTACGAATTGGCGATCTTCTTGGAGATCTCTTGGCCGAGGTTATGCCAGGCGGTAGAGAAGGATTTCAATCCTTCAGCCTCGAGATCGGCGGTTACCTTGGCCATCGAAATGCCAAGTTCACCCAGCGTATTTAGCATAAGTTCTTTTGCCTCCTCGAGACCGCGGGTGACCGTAGATGCCACCGGTCTTCCAGTCCGGAGCATCTCTTCAAGGGTGGCGAGCGGCATGGTGTTGACCGAATCGGGACCGATCAGGTTTTCGACGTACATCAGTTTCGGGTAGGCGGGATTCTTGGTAGAAGTTGAGGCGAATAGAGGACGTTGCGGCCTAAGGCCCGCGGCGAACAGTTCTTGTGCCGCGGCGGTCGCGGAGATCTCGAGAAACGCTTCGTAGGCGAGCTTGGCTTGGGCGATGGCGGCTTTTCCGA
>JAJYGZ010000172.1 GCA_021790495.1 Actinomycetes bacterium | reverse complement strand
GACGCCGCTCGCGCGGTGGAGGGCAACGATCAGCCAACGGTGTGCAAAATATCGGGCGCGAGGGATCTTTGTCCCCTCGCCCCGTCGAGCCCAACGCCGATGGTGGATCCCAGGCCCCGGTCCGTCGATCCCCCGAAGAAATAGATCGAGCTCCTCAAGTGGGGGACTCCAAGGTTCTTAGGCCGCATCTTCCGAGATTTAACCGCCCAGCAGACACCGGGGATTCCGCGCACGTTGCCCAGCCCAGCGGACCGCCACCCCAACCTAGGCGTCGTCGCGCCCCGAGGTCTCGCTCCAATGGTGACGCCGAGCCGGTGCGATACAGCGTGGACGCGCAGCTTGCCAACGAGACGCGCGGCGACGCGAGGTCAGCACGGCGCGCGAATCAACGTATCGGGAGATCTCGCAACGGCCGCCCTCTGGGCAGGTACCTTATGTGCGTGCATAAGGCCGACGATTTCGTCCAGATCGCGGTGCTTGAGGGCCGTACCCTTATTGAGCACTACGTCTCGCGCATCGGAGTGGATCCGAACCAGATTGACGGAAACATATACCTCGGTCGAGTGACCAATGTCCTTGCCGGCATGGAGGCGGCGTTCGTTGATATTGGTACCACCAAGAACGCGGTCTTATATAGGGGAGACGTTCGATACGACCGCGATGACCTTACCGAGCAAGGCGGTCGCGAGGTGCGGATCGAGCATCTGCTTCGGCCGCGCCAAGTCGTGCTTTGCCAAGTTACCAAGAATCCGATTGGAACCAAGGGTGCGCGCCTCACCCAGGAAGTCTCTCTGCCTGGCCGCTTCGTCGTGTTGGTGCCAAATTCCGATAGTTATGGGATCTCCAAGCGCCTGCCGGATGACGAGCGGCGCCGACTGCGAAGAATATTGGGAGAGCTAAAGCCCGATGGTTTCGGAGTTATCGTGCGTACCGCCGCTGAAGGCGCGAACGCCGATGAGCTTGGGCGAGATATCGCGCAACTTTTGGAGATGTGGAACGCGATCGAGACCAATGCCAAGACGGCTCATGCTCCGACCTTGCTCTACTCCGAGCCGAACGTTGCGGTTCGCGTCATTCGTGAGGAGTTCAATCGGAACTATCGTGGCGTGGTTATCGACGATCGTGCTATCTACGAGGAGGTTTATTCCTACGTGGCAAGCATCTCTCCCGAGCTTGCCGATCGGGTCGAGTATTACGATCCGGTCGAACAAGGATTGCCGATCTTCGAACTCCATCACGTACATGAGCAGCTTCACAAGGCGATGGATCGTAAAGTTTGGCTGGCATCTGGTGGCTCATTGATTATCGATCGCGCTGAGGCGCTCACGGTAATTGACGTCAACACCGGAAAGAACGTTGGGACGGTGTCCCTTGAGGAGACGATTCACGCCAATAATCTTGAGGCCGCCGACGAAATTGCGCGCCAACTTCGCCTTAGGGACATTGGCGGAATCATTGTGATTGACTTTATCGACATGACTGTCGAAGCAAACAAAGAAGACGTCATGAAAGCCCTCAAGGAAGCGCTTTCGCGAGACAAGACCAAGACCCAGGTATTTGAGATGTCGGCGCTCGGACTAGTCGAAATGACCCGTCAACGCGTGTCCGAAGGTTTAGTGGAGGCGCTCTCTGATACCTGTCCTACCTGTAAAGGAAGAGGAATGGTGTTCTTGGATGTCGAGGTGATCTGACAAGTCGCTAGGATGTAGCACCTATGTATGCAGTAATTAGCTCTGGCGGCAAACAGGAAAAAGTCACGGTGGGCCAATCGGTCCGGCTCGAACTTCTGGGAGGACTAGTTGGCGACGCTGTCGACCTAGCTCCAATCCTGGTGGTTGACGAAGCTACCGTATTGAGTGGTCCGGGCGCGGCCGCAGCATCCGTCAAGGGCGAGATTGTCGGTTTTATCAAAGGGCCGAAGATCCAGGGTTTCAAGTACCGCTCAAAGTCCAACAACCGGCGCCGTTACGGACATCGGC
This sequence comes from Actinomycetes bacterium, assembly GCA_021790495.1. Taxonomy (GTDB): domain Bacteria; phylum Actinomycetota; class Acidimicrobiia; order Acidimicrobiales; family Acidimicrobiaceae; genus Acidithrix. The sequence continues at coordinate 6,136 of JAJYGZ010000172.1, read as the reverse complement.
AGAAGTACGCCCTGGTTAAGGTGCTTGAGATCAGCAAGTAGGCGATCCAGAAATTTTTTGACAAGGAGTCAAAGTGTCTAAGACTAAAGGTGGCGGTTCTACTAGGAACGGTAGAGACTCCCAATCACAGCGTCTCGGTGCGAAGGTCTATGATGGAATGGTAGTTACAGCGGGTTCCATCCTGGTTCGCCAACGAGGAACGCGGTTTCATGCCGGAATTAATGTGGGGCGCGGTAGCGACGATACCCTGTTTGCCACTGCTCCAGGCAAGGTGAAATTCGGAGAGCGAAAAGGTCGTCGGCTCGTCGATATCCTCTAGGTCGCTGCTTCCCGTAAAGGGCGCAATCGATATTTTCGTGAAAGCCCCGGCGTCTGTCCGGGGTTTTCGCATTGTGAAAGGCAATTCATGTCCGGCTTCGTCGACAAGGCTCAAATCCACCTCAAAGCTGGCGACGGCGGCGCCGGTTCACTATCCTTTCGCCGTGAAGCCCACGTCGACAAAGGCGGACCCGACGGCGGCGATGGCGGCGATGGCGGAAGCATCTTCTTGGAAGCCACCGATGAAATGGCTTCCTTACTGAGCTTCGTCGATCAACCCTTTCGGCGGGCCCAAACCGGTGTTCACGGAATGGGAAAAACGCGGCACGGCCAGAGGGGCAAGGATCTCATTGTCGGTGTTCCGACGGGAACCGTGGTTAAGACGCTTGAGGGCGAAGTAATTGCTGACCTCGCGGATGCCGGGTCGCGCTTTCTTGCAGCCCGCGGCGGCGAGGGGGGCCGCGGCAATACTCGGTTCTTGGCCAATAAACGGCGTGCTCCGTCCTTCGCCGAGCAGGGTGAGATCGGCGAGGAGTTCTGGTTCAACCTAGAGCTCAAGCTCCGTGCCGATGTCGCGTTGGTAGGATTTCCCAACGCTGGCAAGTCCACGCTGATCTCGGTGATATCGCGAGCCAAACCCAAGATCGCCGACTATCCCTTCACGACGCTAAAACCGAATCTCGGCGTAGTCAGGCTCGGTGGCGGAGATGACATATCCGAATTTATCGTGGCCGATATTCCGGGCCTGATTGAAGGCGCCTCGGAGGGGAAGGGTCTTGGCCTCGAGTTCTTGCGCCACATCGAGCGGGCGAGAGTCTTGGTTTACCTGCTGGATGCCTCCGAATCCCAGGGAGTTGGCGTAAAGGACCAGTACGGGATCCTTCAACACGAACTCGGGAATTACATGCCCGAGTTGTTAGAGCGCCCGACTTTGGTCGTGCTCTCGAAGTCCGATGCTCTGGATGCTGAAATTGTTGCCGACCCCAGCAGCTATTTTGGCCTTACGCCCGATTTTGCGATCTCGTCGCTGACGACTTTTAATGTCGACGCCCTCGTCGCTCGGCTTGCCACGCTGGTAGCCCAAGCCAAGGCCGAGGTGCCTCGGCCCCGAGAGGGCGACGCGATCGTAATCAATCTCGCCCAGGAGGGCTTCAGGGTTACCCGCGAATACGAGCACCGCTTTCGGGTTTCGGGCCGGATTGCGGAACGGTCGGTTGCCCTCTCGGACGTTAGCACTCCGGACGCGCTCGAGTATATCCATACGCGCCTCAAGCATCTTGGAGTGGACCGGGCGCTGGTACGTGCAGGCGCCACCGACGGAGACGAAGTCGCAATCGGTGGTTTTGTCTTTGTCTATTCGCGAGACTAGTTTCACGACGTTGGCCTCCGGAGCCCAAGCAAGAGAGCGGCGGCGGGAGTGCGGTTCGAAGGCTCTGCTCTCCCTTGCCAAGCCCTAGGCGGACAGCACCCTAAGCTCGCTGAAGCGGGGCCTAGCGCAAGCGGCTTTGCCGCGATTTGCCAGAGGATTAGCCAATTTGGACTATCGTCGAGCCGCTGGTGGTTATCCGGATGGGTGCTTGGGGTGTCGGAAATCCTCTGGGGCGAAGTTCTGTGCGGGTTGGCCTCAAGGTTGGTCTCGCTCAGGGTTCGCATTGGGCTGTGATCCGATGCAAATTGGGCAGATGCTAAGTCCTCAGCACTTGATTCCCAAAGCCAACCCAGGCTAATTCACACGCGAGGTAGATTGATGTCGACGCATAGCGAAGAGTAGCAAAACCAGTAATAGGTGGTCGCATAGTGAATCTGGTAGTAAAAGTGGGTTCGTCGTCGGTGACCGACGAGAACTTTCAGATCAGCGACGCCATACTGGATTCGATATGCGACCAGATTCTTGAAGTGCGCGCCGCAGGGCATCGCGTCGCCCTCGTGACGTCCGGCGCCATCGCTCTGGGACTTGGCCGGCTGGGCATTCGTGGCGAGCGGCCGGTCGATATGGTGCTCCTGCAGGCTGCATCGGCGCTGGGCCAGGTCGAACTCATCGCAACCTATTCGGCGAAACTGGGAAATCGAGGAATTCGTGCTGGCCAAATCCTCTTGTCCGCATCGGATTTCATGGAGCGACGCCAGTACCTCTCCGCCAAGTCCACAATTACCAGGCTTCTTGATCTGGGAATTGTTCCCATTATCAATGAGAACGATGCGGTTGCCGATGACGAGATTCGCCTCGGCGACAACGACCGGATCGCCGCTCTGGTGGCGGGCCTTGTCGGTGCGGACATCCTGGTGCTTCTTACCGACCAAGACGGGTTGTTCACCGCTGATCCTCGGCGTTTTGACGACGCGTCCTTGATCGAGCAGGTGGAGGAAGTGACGCGCGAGCTGGCGACGTTGGCTGGGGGAAAGGGAACCAGTCGGGGCAGCGGCGGCATGACAACAAAAGTCATGGCGGCTCGTATCGCTGCTTGGTCGGGAGTTGAGACGCTGATCGCGGCAGCCGCGAGCCCGATATCGATTACGGCTGCCCCCAAGCGGGTGGCCGGGGTCGGAACTTGGATAGCGCGCAGCCAGAGGCGCCTTCCCGCGCGTAAGCTATGGATCGCGTTCGCCTTGCCCTCGGGTGGTTATGTCAAGATTGATGCCGGGGCTAAGAACGCGATCTGCCGGAGGGGGTCATCGCTTCTGGCGGTGGGGATAAATGAGGTCGGTGGAAGCTTTTCCGCCGAAGATGCTATCGAGGTGCGTGGGCCGGACGGCGCGGTGGTTGCGAAAGGGCTTTCGCGACTCTCTTCCCAAGAACTCGAGGCGGAGCGATCCAAGAAACCCCAAGGATCCCAAGGGGCATTTTCATCCCTAGTGATGCACCGTGACGATATGATCCTTCTGAGCGACTAGAGATGCTGAGCAACTCCGCATTGGTTTTAACTAGGCTGGTAGGCAATGGAAATCATGCCTGACGTCCCTGGTGCTCTTGAGGAACTCGCTGGCCTAGTGCGGGTGTCGGCCCCACGCGTCGCACGTGCTTCTGCCCAGCAAAAGATGGACGCGCTGTCGCTGATGGCCGAAGGCCTGGCTCGCGGAGCGGACGAAATTCTCGTGGCGAACCAGTCCGATCTGGTTCGAGCCCGCCGTGACGGTTTGGCCGAAGGCCAAATCGATCGACTTGGCCTGGATGAGGCTCGAATCTCGGGTATGTCTGAAGGAATTCTGGAAGTAGCTGCGCTTCCGGACCCTGTTGGGGAGATTACTTCGGGCTACACCCTTGCCAATGGCCTTCGAGTGCGCAAACAGAGGGTACCCCTTGGCGTGGTGGGAATTATTTATGAAAATCGTCCCAATGTCACATCCGACGCCGCGGCACTATGCATAAAAAGCGGCAACGCAGCGTTTCTGCGCGGTTCGTCGGCCGCCCTTAGTTCCAATACCGCCATCGCAGCCCATTTGTGCCAGGCGTTGTCAAAGGCCGGGCTTCCGCGCGAAAGCGTAACGTTGGTTCCCGATGGTTCTCGCGAAACAGCCACAGCCTTTATGAAGTTGAGCGGCTACATCGACTGTCTCATACCGCGCGGGGGCATTTCGCTCATAGAGGCGGTCCGCCAGCATGCCACCGTGCCGTACATCATCGATGGCGAGGGAAATTGCCATATCTACGTCGACGAATCCGCTGATCTAGACGCTGCGGCAGAGATAATTGTCAATGCCAAGGTGCAGCGTCCGAGCGTTTGTAATTCCGTGGAGACGGTCTTGGTGCATCAAAGCATTGCCGCTGAGTTCCTTCCGTTCTTGGATTCTCGGTTGCCCCAGGTCGAATTGCGTGGCGACCCTGCTGTGCGGGCGACGATAGTCCGGGCGGTGGCAGCAACGGAACATGATTATGCCACCGAGTTTTTGGATCTCATTCTTGCGGTCAAGGTAGTGGATGGTCTCGACGACGCGATCGCCCACATCGGAAAGTACGGCACCGGCCATTCGGAGGCGATTCTCACCAACGACTATTCCCACGCCTCCCGTTTTGTGAGTGAGGTGGATGCTGCTGCGGTACTTGTAAACGCCTCGACGCGCTTTGTGGACGGCAATCAACTTGGACTTGGAGCCGAGATAGGGATAAGCACGCAAAAACTGCACGCAAGGGGACCGATGGGACTCTCGGCGTTGACGACGGAGAAGTTCATAATTGAAGGCACCGGCCAGATCCGGCCCTAAAAGAAGAGGCGACGGGGTTGGTAAATTGAACAGGACCGGCGAGGAATTAAAGAGTATTGCCGAAGTAGACGCCGCGCTCTATCGGGCCAGCTATCTCTCGAGCAAGGAGATATCCACCACGGTATTTCTGGCCATCGTCCTTGGCAAGCCGATACTCGTTGAGGGGCCAGCCGGTACCGGAAAGACCGAGCTAGCCAAAGCTATTGCTAGCGCGCTGGATGCCGAGTTGATCCGGTTGCAGTGTTACGAGGGCCTTGACGATGCCAAGGCGATATACGAATGGAACTACTCCAAGCAGCTGCTGCGAATCCAGTCGGCGCGCAGTTCCGGTGCCGACGGGGCCGAGTGGAGTGACGTCAAGGAGGATATCTTCTCCGAAGAGTTTCTCTTGGCGCGTCCCTTGCTGCGCGCCATATCCGCGACCGCCTCGGCAGTTCTTCTCATCGATGAGATAGACCGTGTCGAAGTCGAGACCGAGGCTCTCTTTCTAGAGCTGCTGTCGGACTTTCAGGTGACTATCCCTGAGTTCGGAACCATCGCCGCATCGCGGCACCCTATCGTGGTTCTCACCTCGAACAATACCCGTGAACTCAGCGAGGCTCTGAAGCGCCGCTGTCTGTTTCTTCACATCGGATATCCGTCGAAAGAACGCGAGAAGGAGATTCTTACGCTCAAGGTGCCTGGACTCGGGGATGCTCTCGCGGCCCAGATTGCCGATTTCGTTGCGATGTTGAGGTCGCTGGATTTGAAAAAGCATCCTTCGATCTCAGAATCTTTGGACTGGGCGGTTACGCTGCTGACGCTTGGAGCCTCGGATTTCGATAGCGAAACCGTCGTTTCGACCTTGAACGTGCTGCTCAAGTACCAAGGGGACATTGAAAAAGCCATCGCCAAGCTCAATTGAGTTTGCCATACCGACCGGTTGGAGGGGGCGTGCGGGATCAGTTGGTCGCGTTTTCTGAGACGCTAAGGGAGTCGGGCGTGCCGGTCTCCATGACTGAGGTCATTGACGCCTCCGAGGCAGTCTCTCGTATCGGCGAAGTCGATCGCGGTACCTTCAGGGTCGCTCTGTTTTCCACAATGATCAAGGACTTTGCCCACAAGGAGGTCTTTGACCTTCTCTTTGATGTCTTCTTCGCGAACAAGACTTACCACCCCCCCGATGAGCTCGGTGGCCCGACGGAGGGCTCAGATGCCCAAGGGGGCGATGACGCGCCGGGGGGCGGAGCGGCATCGGGCGATGAATTACGCAGCTGGGTGATCAGGGCACTCCTTGATGACGACCGTATCGCCCTAGCCCGAATCTCGCGCGCCGCGGTCTCGCGGTACGGCGGCATGGAACGCGGACGCGCCGTCAGCGGCGTTTATTACACCTACAGAACTCTTAAGCAGCTGAACATCGAGATGATCTATGGCCAGCTTGGAGAGGCGCTTCGAGGTGACGACGACGACGCTATCGCCGAGGCAATCCTCCGCAACAAGGTCGAAGAGCTGGTTTCAGACCTTCGAACTGCCATTGAGGCCGAGGTGCGCCGACTTCTCGTCGAGGACCGGGGCGAAAAGGCGGTGGCCCGTACCATGCGGCCGACACTGCCCGAGGACATCGACTTCATAGATC
>JAJYGZ010000253.1 GCA_021790495.1 Actinomycetes bacterium | reverse complement strand
CGATCCGGCGATTGAGGGGTCCGATCCGTGTAAATCGTGCTCTGAGTACCAGCCGTCATGCTCAAGGTGGGTGCCCCCCGCCATGTTGAGGTACAAATCTTGGGGCGCCGCTGGAGGTGAGTCAAAGAGGTTTGTCTCATCAACGAATTCCCGAACGTCGTCGGGTTGCGTGCTCAGATACCGCTGGTAAGGGAGTAGGAATTGCTCGTCTTCGTCGATGGGCCAGGTATCGTGCCCCGGCATTTCAACCTCCAGGCCATCGTAGAAAGCGACGGTATCGAAGCTGGCGTCTTCATCATCGAAACTAAAAGCGTCCGACTCAGCTGCTGTGAAGTCGTATTCGCTCGAAAAGCCGAAAAGTGAGTCGCCATTATCGACGTCATCAGCTACAACGGGAGTGGAGATGTCTTCAAAGGGATCAAGCGCAGCCAACTTGATTAGTTCGGTTTCGTACCCCTCGTAGCCGCTCGGTGTGTTCGCTCTGCCCTTGCCTGGGTTACGGCGCTTCGCGTCAGTGCCGGAGCGGTCGGCAGGCGATGGCCCAGTGTCGTTCGACGCCGATGAGCTGTCGGGGTGGAATTGATCGTCAGAGTCATTCTCTTTGGGGCGCTGCATGGCGATTTAATCGTCAAGAATGGATCAAATCTTTATGGGCAATTGCGTAGGAGTCCCCTCGATTACGACGATGCACCGGTCCGAGCGAGCCAAAGTCCCGGGGCGTCGATTTCGTTGGGAGTCGGAAACATCTGATCGTCAATCAATATTTTTCCGAGTTCATTTTCGGCGTTTCGCTCAAGTACGCCGAAAACGAACTTGTGGCCGAGTTCAAAGGTAACACTGTCGAAGCCAAGGCCGAAGAGCTTCTTAAAAAGTTCCTCTCCTTCGCGGATTTCCAGCCGTCGTCTGCGCAGTGCTTCGGCGATTGGTTCAAAGCTGCCCATGAGCTTGCGCGCAGCGGTAGATGTCGCATAGTCCGCCAGCCCCACTACGACTGCGAAGAATCCGCGTGCATCTCGGAGCTGGGCTTCTTGGGTGCTAGAGAGTTGGATTCCCATGAGCTCGTTCGGATTCGAGGCGAGCCTCTGAAGCGCGGACGGGTCACTCATATCGATTTCCGAAAGTTTTTTGTTGAGCATTTCGGTGAATTGAATCGACGCTCCGAAGTGGTCGTCGACAAGACGTTCAATGCGCGCTTTTATCGAAGGTCGTGAAAGTATTGTATGTATCGATAACTGGCTTAGGCAAAGCCAAAGAGCCACTTCGTCGTAGTCGAGGCTCCACTCTTCGGCAAACGATTTCAAATTTGCTGCTACGACTTGAATGCGGCCATCCGATCGGATCAGCGGCACGTCATAACTTCCGAGGGACTCATTGGCGAGGTGACCAATACATGATCCAGCATTTAGGCCAGTCATAACTGGACCCATCATGCTTCCCATCTGCGCGAGGGGCAGACCCGCAATCTCAATGGATTCAGCCGCGGCGGTCATGTCGGTCGGAGATGCCGCTTTAGCGACTTCCTCTGCGCGGCCGAGAAGTTCCGAGAAGTCGGCGAGCGACTTGCGCGCAAAATCTACCGGAGACACTACCTCGACGCTCACATTTCGCGGGAGCAAGTCGGCAAGGATTGACTCATTCGCCAACTCTCTGTCTGCAAGCTCGAATAGCGATTCAAGCTTCATGCGCACCAGAGGCTCTGGGTTGTGGCTACCGTCGCCTTCTGCGGCAATCGACGTTGCAAACTGCTCAGCAACGCTGGACGCCAACTGGCCCTGGCTAGACATAACTTTCAACAGATCCTTGAAGACGATCTCGAATGGGTCGGAGCCGAATGGATTGTCTGCCATCAAATACCTCAAAATAATCGAATCTGCAAAATGTATCGCTGTTCTTACTCCCCAAAGCACCCGAGGCGCCTCAACTATTCCTCCGGGCGGGCTGCAATGTCGCGTGTTAGCAAATCTAGGAGGTGCTTAGGGGTGATTCGCCAACGCCAAGCGGTAGCTGGCGTAATGTCCAGAGTTCTCGACACCGATGCTGACGGTCGAACCTGGTTCGCTCGAGAGAAGAATCGACTGTAACGCCGGTAGGGAATCTATCTTGGCACCGTCGACCGTCACAATGATAGATCCAATCGGGAGCTTCGCCTTCTCGGCGGGAGAGCCAGACGCAATTGAGATGATTTGCACACCTCCGGCGTATGCGTTATTTCCCGTCTCGGCAACTGTTTTACCCACCACCCCCATATATCCATGAAGTATGCCCATGTGGTTCTTGATTAAAATTGTGATTCGAGCGATCGAAGGTAGTGGCGTAGCGAAAAGCCGCGAGCCGTGCTTAGAAGCCTCGGATTTGACTACAATCCCGACCGGATCGCCTTCAGGATCCAATACCAGGGCGCCAAGAGGCACACCCAAGGCGACGGTGTCTAATTCGATTGCGTTCGGGACATATAGTTTCCCGCCAAGCGCAAGCGGGGTAGCAGACGAAACGACTTCGGCCATCTTTAGGACGACTCCGGGGGAAGACTTGCGCGGATATAACAATTCGTCCAAAGCGCCGGCCTGCGGAGCTTCCTTTAGATAGTTGGAGAGGAATCGGGGTGAGGGCCGGGTTGTCTGGAGGATCGCAGAACCGGTGAGTGGGTCTACGGCGGCTACCCAGAGCCTTTGCCATGCATTAGTCCGGACGCGCTCGAGGAGTATCTCGTCAGTTGTGAGGGTTCCGGCGGAGGTGACTAGGTAGTTGGAAGAATTTATGAAGGTTGCAGCCTGCCACAGTGAACCAGTGGGGTTTTTTATTTCGGTGACCGCGGACGAGATTCGAGCGATCTTTTGTGAAATTCCGACCGGTAGTGAAATGACGTTAACCTGATTGCTGTTTGGCTTAGGTAGCGGACTGCCGACGGCAGAGTTGTACGCCCACGCGCCACCGGCACCGGCGGCAATCGCGACCAAAACCATGCCAAGCGCGCGTCGCCCCGCCCAGTGGTTCCGTTTGTCTCTGCGGCCAAAGTCGCCCTGGCGACGAAAGCGGCCAAAAGGCGTTGCTTCGCTGGGATGGCGCCAAAGCCGATCCGGCGGTGGCAGCAGGGGGTATGAAGACTCGTCGCCCTCGTGTGCCGAGTCATCATCATCGTCCCAACTAGGATCCTGTCCCGACACCTCCATAGCGCACAACGATAGTCAAAAATTCCGCCTTCAATACGGCACCCCTATCCGTGGAACCAAGCCCGAACATGTTCGTTGCTGAGATTCATCTAAGGGCGTGCTCGGTCAGGGTAATCTAGGATACTGAGGGATTGCCTATCCCTTGTTGGAGAGGAAGTCGCGCCGATGCCGAGCGAATTTGTATCTGAAGCGACTTGGTGCCGAGTGCAGGAAGAGCCGCTCGACGCGCAAGCTTGTACAGCGTTTGCTAAGGATCCGCGGGCTGGCGCCCTCGTTCTATTCTCCGGTGACGTGCGGGACCATTCCGAAGGGCGTGACGGGGTCGTAGCTCTTGAGTACGAAGCCTACGAGGAACAAGTGGTTTCTTCGTTCTCCTCGATTGCTGCAGAGGCCCTCTCGCGTTTTGGCGGTATTCGCCGAGTCGTGATTCATCATCGGCTTGGCAAGTGTGACCTGGGCGAATCGACAGTTCTTGTTGTTGTCTCGGCAGAGCATAGGGGCGCTGGCTTTGAAGCGGCTAGATTTTGTATAGATACGCTGAAGGTGGCCTCACCGATCTGGAAAAAAGAGCACTGGGCGGGCGGCAGCGATTGGGCGCTTGGAGCCAGTCAAATCAAGCGTGTCGGGGAGTTGTAGGTACCATGTCTAACTTGCTCTATTGGGTGATCCCATGTGCGATAGTGGCTATCGTCGGTATTTTTATGGCGCTTCGGGAACGAAGACCTCAAGCTCCCGAGATGAGCGTGGACGCATTTAGTCGCAGTATCAGCGCCATGTCCAGTATGCGCGCTATTCGGCCAGATGGCGAAAGGAATCAGGCTGTCTAAGTCGGTCGCCCTCGATCTCGGCAGCTCCACTATTTACTGGTGCGATCCGGAGACTGAAGAAGTAGTCGCGGAACCAAATCTTGCGCTCATAGATCAAAAAAAGGGCCGTGTCATAGAAGTCGGCGAGACTGCGGCGTCGGCGCTCGGAAGAGCTGAAGGCAACCACGAGGTAATCCACCCATTTCGGAATGGGCGCATGGCTGACGTGGCAATAGCGGAAAGATATTTTCGCATCCTTTTCCGGAAGATGGGATTCGGGAAATTCTCCAAGCCTTCGATAGGGGTCTCTGCTCCATTATTTTTTACAGCTGCAGAGAAAAGAGTTGTCGCATCGACGATGACCAGCGCTGGTGCGTCTTCCGTAGTATTTGTTGACTCTCTCCTGGCGGCGGCAGTTGGCTCCTCGATGGATATTCAAGGTCCGTACGGCGCCATGGTTGCGTCGATCGGTGCCCAGACGACTTTCGCCGGTGTCATGGCGCTCGGTGAAGCGCTAACAAGCTCGTGGGAGCTAGTAGGCGGCGACTCAATTGGCGTCGCGATTTCGAATTACCTACGTTCTGCCTACAATTTGGTGATGGTTGATGCCGACGTTGAGGAGCTTAAGCTCTCGTTGCTCGACCTGTCCAACCCTCATCTAGATTTGTCGGCGCGGGTGGTCGGTCGAAACTCCGAAACCGGAGGCGAGCTTGAGGCGACAATTACGGCGGCTGAAATATACGATGCCGCGTCTGAAACTGCCAAACTGATGCTCGAGACTATCGTTTCGGCGCTAACTGCCGCTCCGGCCGAGATTTCAAACGACCTGGTCGGTTCCGGGGTGACCTTAGTCGGTCGCGCTTCTCTCACGAAGGGTCTGGATGAGATCCTCCAGGCAGCATGTGCCATTCCGGTTCGGCGTTCGATCATTGTCGAGCGCGCGGTGGTTCTTGGCACCGCCCGGGTGCTTGGCCAAATCTCGGTGCCTAAGTAGCTAGTCGATCTCGCCGTTTTGGATGGCGAGTAGCTCATCTGCGATTTGCCTGGTTTGCCAGTCCCGGTCTTTGCTTAGCTGTTGTAACAATTCGGTGGCGCGGTCACTTTCCAGACCGGCGAGTGCGATAGCGACTCGCCGCCTAATCGCGGGCTTGTCGCCGGATGCCTTTGCTAGCACTTCCAGCGAGTCTTCTCGCTGGAAGTTTGCGATCGCGGCCACTGCGGCCTCTCGACAAAGCGCGTCGGGGTGATCCAAAGCGATTTGGCACAGTTCTGGGTAGGCGCCTTCTTCGAGCTTTTCTCCGATGGTGAAGACGATCGCTTCGAGGACCATCGGATCAGATTCCAGCCTAAGAAACGGTCTCAGTTCGAAGGCGCCGAGGCCCAGAGTGGCGTTTACTGCCGCCAATCGTACCTCGGCTTCGCTATCGCGAAGAGCGTCATTCAAGTGCTGTGGGGTTAATATCCCAAGACGAGACATCGAAGTGGTGGCGGCTGCGCGTATCCTCGCGTTTAGATCGTCAAATCCCCCTCGTGCGGCGTCAAAATCCCCGGTAAAAGAAGCTACGACCACGTCATGGAGGCGAGCAAGTTGAGCGTCGGTTAGTGGTACGAGGTTTGCCCGGAGTTCTTCTTTTCGATCTGCCATCTCGAGTATCCCGCCTCGACGTGGCGCTGCACTGACGCGGTTCGCCGACTTGCCCTAAAATAAGCCTAAAGCGCGAGTCATAGCGCTGCGCACACCGCGTGGCCGTTTGCCCCAACGAAAGGTGGTTTCGCGGTGGCCGCACAGCGCGCATCTCATAAGGCAGTTCGGATCGGTGTCATCGCCTTGGTGACATTGGCGATTGGGGCGACTTTGGGGTTTCTTCCTTTATCGAGCTACTCTTTCTCGCCCGGCGACGCGATCGCGGTTCGAGGCGAGATTGCGGTTCCGGGTGAGATGAACCTCTCTTCTCAGGGGTCGATTCTCATGACGGATGTGATTCTGATGCAACTAACGCCGATTACATGGCTGATGGATCAATTCGACTCAAGCGTCAGCATCTATCCAGCGGCCGATGTATTCGGGGGGTCGAGTCCTTCGAAGCTGGTTCAGCTGCAACTTGGTCAGATGGCCGACTCTAAGACCGCGGCCGTGCTCGCGGCGTACAACTTTGCGCATCGCCCCTACACACTGACGCCCGGCGCGACGATCGCAACTGTGACTTCAAAGGCGGATTCGCGTCTCAAGCCGGGAGATTTGATTGTCGCAATTGATGGCGCAACCGTGAAGACGGTAGCGGGCGCGGTCGCGGCCGTTCGAGATGCGGCAAGTAAGGTTCGGCTTACCATCCTGCGCGAAGGCGCGTCCGTGGGCAAGCCTGTTAAGGTCGAGATAACCGCCACCAAGTATTACCTCGACGGGAGAATGGTTCTGGGCGTAGGGCTTCAACAGGGCTACAGCGTCACTCTTGGCGTCCCGGTGCGGATTTCTACCGGCGAGATCGGTGGACCTTCTGCGGGGCTCGCCTTTACACTGGGTGTTCTTCAAGCAATGGGTGTCATAACCGTCGCTCATTCGGCCCGATTCGCGGCGACAGGAACGATCGATTATGCCGGGAACGTGGGCGATGTGGGAGGCGTGCGCCAAAAGGCGATCGCCGTTGGGCGGCATGGCGCGACGCTTTTCCTCGTGCCGCCGCAAGAGGTCGGGGCTGCCCGAAGCGCGAAAGAGCAAAACCTCAAGATCGTCGGCGTCTCAAGCCTGCGAGGGGCGATCGATTATTTGGTCGCCCACTCGTTGATCTCGTTGAAGCTGCCAAGATGAGGAACTGAAGGACCGGTGTGGTGGGAAATCTCGTCTGACCTATGGACGTCTCGCCAGCGTATGGCGCTGGGGACGTCGCGAGCGCCCATTGGCGAGACGGTTCACCGAAGCGATCCCGGCTCTGTTTGAATCGCAAAACGTTGCGGCGGCTGTCGCCTCGGGTCCTCGGCAATTCAAAAGAGCTTCATAAAGCGCGCCATGGGTTAGCGTTGGTGGCTTAAGCTCTATTTTTATGAGTGATTCTGGAAGTCAAGATCAATCGCGGGAGCACCTTACCGCGAATGACATAATTTCGAAGACGTTTTCAATCCAGCGTCGGGGATTTCGAACCGAAGAAGTCTCTCGCTTTCTCGCCCAAGTCGCGGCGTTGCTGGTCGATAAGAATAATGCCATCGAGAAGCTGATGCAGTCGCGCGATGATCTTGAGCAGGAACTTGGCAGGCTTAAGTCACGGCGAGACCTGGCGAAGCTTGACGCGGCTACGGTGAGCTCCATCTTGGGAGAAGAAGCCGCAGGCGTGCTTCGATCCGCTACTGAGGCAGCCGACGCGATTCGCAAGCGTGCCGAGACCTATTCGTCTGAGTTGATCGCAAAAGTGGATTTGGAAGTCAGAAAACTGCGCGAAGAGACTGAGGCCGAGCTGACTCGTGTCGCCGACGAGCGTCGAGCTGAGCTCGAGCGCGAAGCTTTCGAGGTCGCGGATCGTCTCGCAGCAGAGCTTGGCGCAGCCAATGCTGAAGCCGAGGCGATCGTCGATCGGGCAAGGGGCGAGGCAGCCGAGATGGTGGCAAAGTCCAAGGCGATTCGGGCCCAAGTTTATGACGAGATTAGGAATCGCACGGTACGGGTGCGCGCCGATCTGGTTGCGCTGCAGGAGCGCCGAGACAATCTTGCCGCACTGCTAAACAGTGCTCTTGCGGCGGTGGGCGGTCTTGCTGGCGAGCTGAGTCAAAGCGAGCCGCCCTTGGCTGGCGATACTGAAGCGGGCCTCCTGCTTGGTTCGGACAAGAATGACGGCGGCGCCATATTTCCGCCCGACGGTTCTTATGGAGCGCCGTCTGAGCCCGATGTCGCCGCCAATCCAACTGCCGGTGACGCCACCGCTCGATCTGATACCGATTCGGCCCTCTTTCTGCTTGAGCCAGGCGCCGCCGATGTCTCCATCGGCATCCCATCGGGCGACAGTTCGGGTGGTCTGGACGACTCCTCCGCTGACGCTGAATCAAGGGCATCAAGAACGCTATATGTCTTTAATGATCTCGAAGGAGAGGTTGTTACCGCTGTTCCCAGCCAAGGAGCTATCGGTGAGATCGAGATTGACACCGAGATTGACACCGAGATTGACACCGACGAGG
>JAJYGZ010000318.1 GCA_021790495.1 Actinomycetes bacterium | reverse complement strand
CGAGGTGCTCCGCGCGACCACCAGCATCATATCGGCCCGGTCGACGCCGGTGATCCAGGCCTTTTGTCCCGAGATCACATATCCGAGAGCACTCTTTCTCGCAGCCAGGCGCATGTTGAAAGAGTTGCTGCCAGCGTCGGGTTCGGTGATGGCGAATGCCAGCTTGAGCGACCCATCCGCCACCCTGGGAAGGTATTGGAGCTTTTGAGCTTCGCTGCCTCCCTTGAGGAGCGCCAGGGAGTCCATCGTGGCCAGAAGCGCCAGGGTGTTTTCAAGGCCGTATGCGGAAAATCTCTCCATCGCAACCACCATTGCCAGAAGCCCGACCCCGGTGCCGCCATACGCCTCGGGAATCAGTGCTCCGTAGATTCCCAATTCCGCCATGGCCGCCATCAATTCATCTGGATAGCGGTGCTCCTCCAGGATCCCTCTGAGGAGATCCGACTTTCGAGAGCCCAACCTGTCTAGGTAGATGTCCACGCTTTGGGCGATGGCCAGGTGCCCTTCAGTAAAGAACGACGACGTCAATCGGGCCGAAGAGCCTTTCATCGAACCTCCAATCTTCAAGAGCCCAGAGCTCTTTTGACGGTGTGGGCCATCGCCATGATCACAATCATGGCTTCTGGCTGGCATTCCTTATAGTTTCGAGCTCAAGAGCCGCCCGCAACTCCTTACGAGACATTACACCGATTACAAGGCGGTCTTATTGGGATCTTGGATGTGTCGAGCGCTCCCAGGTTGGCGGTTCTCATCATGCAGATCGCTAGTTGCTAATTCTGCCAGAGGTGTGGACCTCGGCAATGAGCGCACGAGTCGCGCGCGAGCACTCTTGAGCGCGCTCTGCTACGCGAAGAACCAGCGGTAGGTCCCCGCGCGACCAACTGGTTATGTAAGGAAAGCTGTAGGAGTCGGTTTCCACTCCAAGGTCGGCCATGATGAGATAGGCCGATGTTTCGGCCTCGATCTCGGCGACGGGCCGAGAGACAATTCCGTTAGCGTGCATCTGGATGTGGCTGATCTCATGCGCGAGGGTCTTTGCGCGCTGTGCGCATCCCAGCGAGGCCTTTATAACTACGGTGCGACTTGAGAAGTCCGTCAATCCATTCGCGCTACCGAGTTCGCCGCTGGTGAGTTGGAACCCCAGCGCTTCGACGACTCGCTCGAGGTCCAAATTGACTCGGTCCAGTTCCGCCGATTCCCCGGCGAGAAGCTGCGGGGAAGGACCTTCGATGGCGTTGCCTTCGGTTTGGGAGACGTCAAATATGGTAACCCAGCGAAAACCAATCGCCCGGCTGGCGCTGGGGTCCCGATCGCCATCGCTATCCTCCTTGGCGCGCGTCTGCGGGGCCCCCGGCGCCTTTGGCGCGATGATCGGCGCGAGGATCGAGAATCCCTTTTCGCCTTTTTTCACCTGTCTGCCGAGCTTTTGCCAATTTCGGTAACCGGCGAGGTGGTTGACTTCGATGTTGCGATCCCGGGCTTGCAGCGC
This sequence comes from Actinomycetes bacterium, assembly GCA_021790495.1. GTDB lineage: Bacteria > Actinomycetota > Acidimicrobiia > Acidimicrobiales > Acidimicrobiaceae > Acidithrix. The sequence continues at coordinate 6,664 of JAJYGZ010000318.1, read as the reverse complement.
TACCAGAACCGAGTTGCGAGGCGAAAAGCGGTTCAACAGTTGAGATGCCGCCGCGATGTTTTTCCAATCGGTTCCCGAACTAATCCTGGCCACTTCGCCAAAGAGCCGTTCCAGAACGCGCGCGTAAAATTCGTTGTCAGTAGCCATTTTCTTGCCTCGAATGCCCAGGAGGGTTTGTTGGAGGCGAAGGGTCGCAAACGAGGCAAGCCGCTAGGTGAGCAACGGGGCGCAAGTGGGGGTCGGGCCCAAGGGGGAGATGGCGGCGCTGGGCCGCCAAGGTGTTAACAATAAGGTATCCCTTTGCTGTGACGGTGTCGAGAGCGCTTGGGTGCGCGGTGTGCGCGGCCCGGCATTTAGCTCGCTCACCAAAAAAGCGAGAGGAAAAGGTTAGGCTTGACCGAGGCGGCGAAGCAACTAGGGCGGGAGCGCACAGTTTGGGCGAAGAAGGTCTGATAGCGGAGGATCTCCTCAAGGCCTATCCGAGCGTGGTCGCCGTTGGAGGCGTCTCATTCTCGATTCCCCATGGATCAGTACATGGCCTAATCGGGCCGAATGGCGCGGGAAAGACCACCACGCTTGGCATGTGCGCGGGCATAGTGCGTCCGACCTCGGGCAGGGTATCTCTGGATGGGGTTGAGGTGGGCGTGAACCCGCTGGAGAACAAATTTAAAGTTGCGATAATCTACGACGAGCCTTATCTATTGCCCAAGCTGACCGGACGCGAGCACATCGATTTCATCCTCCGCCTTTACGGCATTTGGGACACAACCCGCTCGAACTCGGCAATCGAACGTTTTGAGCTGGGAGGCGTTATAGATAAGCAGACCGGCGGTTATTCACACGGCACCAAGCAGCGTCTGGCGCTGGCTATCGCTTTGGCACGAGATCCCCTCGTCTATCTCCTCGACGAGCCCACGGTGGGCCTCGATCCGCGCTTCATTCGCGAGATGCGCTTCATTATCGCAGAGGAGGCGTCGCGCGGGAAGATCGTGGTTCTCAGCACTCATCTTCTTGAGGAGGCACAAGGAATTTGCGACGGCTTCACCGTGATGGACCGCGGCCAGGTGCGTGCGACTGGTGATCTCGGCGCCCTTCAGGCGGCTGCAGGCATTGGCGATGGCGGCACGCTCGAGGAGGCCTTCTTCCAACTAACCACAAATTGACTCAAAAGGCGCGCGGCTTGCAAATTGAGGTATCGAAAGGAGGGAGGCTTCGTCGTTTTGGCGAGATGTACCTGCTCTTTTTGAGCTATCCGTTGCGACCGTCGGAGTTCATTTCGCGACGACAGGGTTCGGTTGGCATCGCTGGCAACCGTATTCGCCTCCAGCCGCTGGTGCTTGCGTCGGCGATAATCGCGAGCCAAGTCGTGCGGATCGTAAAGACCGCCAAGGTTCTCGGGACTCTTCCGCAGATCTCATCCCAACTCGCCGCGGAGCGCCGGATCGCGACCATTTACGGCCTGATCTTGATCGCAACCGCGCTGGTGATTTTGCTTCGCGCCCCTGGCGTGCTGGCAAATACCGCCGCGTCGTCCTTGCTGCTCTTCTTTAGGGACAAGCCTGTCGACTTTCGAGTTACGGTTTCGGCACGCCTATGCGCTACCGCGACGATGGTTCTGGCTGGCGCATTGCCGTTGCTGATACCGCTGGTAGTGATAACCGCAGCGGGGGCGAAGTTTTCCGCACTTAGTACCGCCGCGGTCCTCGTGATCAGCGCGGTCTATCTAGTGATGCTGGTTGGTTTGCAGTACGGGCTGGTCTTCGGCGTTCTCTTGCCGATTAGTCAGAGCCGGGTGGGCGCCAAGCTGATCTCAGGCCTAAACCTGGTGTCGTTTGTGGTGCTCGTCGGCGTTCTCACCGCGTCTGCGGTCTTGTTCTCTTCCACCACGAGCATGCTGGGCGGCCTCGGCGACCGTTTCGCGACGTGGATGAGCCCGCTTGGCTTGATCACCACCGCTCCCTGGACAATCGAAAAGATCCTTACCGGCGACCTCCCCAGAGCAATCATCGGCGCTGGCGCGGTGGCGATGCTGTGTGCGGCGTCATTCTGGTTGGCAGTGACCCTGGGCCAGCGCTCGCTGGGGTTCATCTATGAGAATCCTGTCGCCGCCTCGAGCTTTCGTTTGGTGCGCAGCCGGCTGGTGGTAGATCAGACGCGTTTTGAACGAACTCATCGAGTCAGGGCCAAGAACATCCAACGTTGGCTCGGCCTACCCAAACCGTTGGCGATTGCGGGGTACTTGGCCGCGGGCGCAGGCTCTTGGGGGTCGTCGGCCGCGACGCCGATCGCGCGCTTGGGGATAGCCACCTTCGTGGGCATCGCTGTGGTCGCCGCGGCTGAGAGTCCGCTCGCGCGCCAGATCAACCTTCCGGCATCGCATGGAGCGATCGCTCTGGGTTCTGGCGCCGTGGCGGCAATGATGGCGCCCGGGGTGGCGCTCTCGCTTGCTGGGCGGGTTCGCGGCGACGGGTATCTCATTCGGCGCTTTTTCGCGCCACTGCCGGTTTCGGGCGCCGCGGTCGCCCAAGCGTATCTGATCCAGAGTTCGTTGGGAACCGCTCCTTATCTCGCCATCGCCTATCTCGGGGCGATGGCGGTCTTGGCGAAGGCGGCTGTGGGGGTCGCCTTGGTTCTCGGCCTGGTTAGTGCGATGCTATGGGTCGGATTGGCAGGCGTCGCCGTGACCGGAGGGCTCATCTTTCCCCATCTCGACGCCTCGGATTCAGCCGGTGCGCGATCTCCTGGATTAGTGGTCTCGGTGATATGCTATGGCAGTTCAATAGTGATCTTTGGAAGCGGAGCCTTGATGGCGCGCTACGTGGTGGAGCACCGCGCCCTCGCCACGATGTTCGGAGCGATCGCAATCTCGCTGGCGGTCGCGCTATCGGGATGGGTGCTGGCTAGGCGGGCCGGGGGTCGACTGGCATCGGCAATCCTCGCGGACGGATGAGGGCGATGCGCCTAGGAGCGATCGCGGCTTTGCTGGAGTCGTTCGCCGATCCGCAGCCAAGAGCGCGCTGATCCTTTCTTTTCTTGGTCAGGGCAAGATTTTTGTGCTTGCATTGCGCGGGGGACAAATGTGGGCTAGGGTCGCGCCGTGGGCGTGATTGAGGGGCGCCATCGGGCAAGATTGCGAAGCTTGGCAAATGCTCTGGTGCTGGCCGTGGCTCCTTTTACCGCAATTACGGTCTTCGGAGCGGTTCCGGCCTGGGCAAAGGGGCATTCGGCTTCGACCTCGGTGGCGATGGGGAATGACATCTCCTACCCGCAATGCGGCAAGAGCTTTCCGAGCGGGCAGGCCTTTGGAATCGTCGGGGTGAACGGCGGACTTGCCAATGACGCCAACCCGTGCCTCGGTCCGACCTCGGGTAATGTTGCCACCAGCGAGCTGTATTGGGCCAGTAATTCTTCCGGGATTACGAAACAGCCAAAGGCGCAACTCTATGTCAACACCGCCGATCCCGGCAATGGCGTGGATGATTGGCCCGCGAGCTCGAATACGTCTGACCCATGGACGTGCGTGCCGACGATCTCGGGGGGTACTACGGGAGCCAATTCATTGGGCTGTGCCTGGCAATACGGTTACAACATGGCCGAGACCGATGTGGGTCGGCTCGCCGCTGCGGCGACGTCGCTGGGTATCTCGGGTGCGATCTCCTCCTATGATTGGTGGCTGGACGTAGAGACTGGAAATAGCTGGCAGAGCGGCACTTACGGGATGGCGATGAATCTCGCGGATCTCCAGGGAATGGCATATGTCTTCAACGGCGGAATAAGCGCGCCTCCAACTTCAACGTCTTTGACCAACGTCGGGGTCTATTCGACCGGCTATCAATGGGGTCAAATTGTCGGCGGCAGCGTCACCGAAAGCGCCTTGGGCAACCTTGATCTTGCCAACGTCTGGCTGCCGGGTGCGCGCTCTCAGAGCGGCGCCGTCTCCAATTGCGCAACTGCTGGGTTCACCGGCGGGCGTGTGACCATTACGCAGTGGTTTTCGCACCCCATCGACTCGGACTATTCCTGCATCGGCTGAACTGGCCCAAGGGGCGCGACCCAACCAGGCGAGTTGACCCGGTGCGCCAGCTACGACGGGCGACGATCAGAATCAAGAGCTGGCCGAAGGGGCGATCTTTTCCATTCTTGTCACCAGTTGATTGAGCGCCTCGTCTTGAGCGCCGAGGTGGCGCTGCAACTCAAGGCATTCGTGCAATATCGCTTCGGCGTCGGTGTAGGTCTGCTCGGAGCGGCGATCAGCAGCCACGCTTTGCACGTTCTGGCCGACCATGATGATAGAGAGAAGCACTAGCTGCAAAAATGTCTGTGCGACCCAGGAGACGATCGTCTGTATTCCTCCTCGTATCGCCGCTGGCAGGCTGAGAAGGTCAAAGGCGGCGAAAAGATACGCGCACCACATCGAGCCGACTGCCTTGGTTATCAGAAGGGCGAGCTTCCCGTTGAAGCTGTCGGCGGCGTCAGTGGTCTTGGGGGCGCTGGTCTTGCGGCGCTCAGCGATCCTCGGATGTATTACGTGTTGAAATTCCATGGGCGAATGCTAGCTAATCCAACCGCGCCGGTGGTCGAATTTCCCCGAACTCGCAGTTAATTGCCAGCCCTTGCCGTGCCAGAGCTTTCCAACATGGCTTGGGTTCGGTTAGTAAAGCGCGCTGACGATAGGCGCGGACGTGGGGGTGCGACAGAGCCGCCCGAGGGTTCCAGCGTGGAGGCAAGTTCGCTAAAGGTCGAATTGTCTGGTATCGCGAACTGTGCGCCAGCCACATTGGTTCCGATAATTGCAATTGACACCATGGAGGACTTCTTGAGGCCCCACAACTGGTAGGTCTTGCTGGCGGCGGCGGCGGTGGCGGTGGTGGTGGCGGTGGTGGTGGTGGTGGCGGTGGGAAGATTTGACGAGGTGACACATGACCGAGTCCGTCGGGCGCCACGACCGAGGAGATTCGGTACTTGCCGCTCCCTTTCGTTGAGGCGAGCGTTGCGTCGCGACGGCCCGGCATCGCCTGCAGGTTGGCGATGATTTGGCTCGGCAACTTGGGAACAGACGATAGAATCGCCGAGCGCGAGTTTGAGAGATAGAGAGAAGATCCCGTCGCCACGAATGCGGCGACCACCGCAATCGACGCAACTGCGGTCGAGAGGCGCGGCGCATTCCAGCGCCCGCGCGAGGCGATCGGTACGATCTTGCCCTGGACATCGTCTGGGCCCTGATCGCGGCCTCGATGCCCCCCGTAGAGGAGCAGGGTCATATTGGGCGTCTGCGTGGGAGACGCTAGCTATGGTTTCGTGCAGCGGCGCTAACTCCTCCCGACACTGCGCACAGCTCTTTAGGTGCGACGCGATGAGAGCCGCTTCGGGTTCGTCCAACGCGTCGAGCGCGTAAGCTCCGAGCAAATCTTTGAAATCGCTATGTTCAGTAATGGTCATCTTGTTCTGCAAGGCGACTTTCTTCGAGGGCCTCTGTTATCTTTCGTAGCCCAGTGCGGATTCGGCTCTTGACAGTTCCATCGGCTTCATCAAGAATCGCCGCCACCTCATGATAAGTATGTCCGTGGAAGTGGGCGAGTCCGATGGCGAGGCGTTCGCCTTCGCCGAGATTCGCCAGTGACACCATAAGCGATTTCATCTGCACTTGTTCCACGATCTGGTCCGCAAATCCGAGGTCTGGTTTGTGATCCGTCGGTTCGATTATTTCTTCGCGCCGGGTTCGTGAGGATTCTGAGCGAACGGCATTGATGCTGCGCCGGTGCACCTGGACCAAGAGAAAAGAGCGAAGGCTGCCGCGGTTTGGCTCGCGAGCCAGCATTGCATCGACGCCACCTATCGGACTGCAAATATCGAACAAGCTGGCGTCTATCGATCAACGCAACGTCGTTTCCATACAGCATCCGCCGTTACGGCGGTTGCCCCGGTGCCGGGTTATGGCTGGCAATTTGGGAATTTATTGTAATGGGCTCTCTGGTCTCGGTGCTTTCAGTGCTTATTTGCCAGCCCGGTAGTCCTTCGACGGCTAAGACGTAATTAGAGATCTTGTCGCCTTGTCTCATAAACAGCTTCGACTGCTCGGATAGCCCAGCGGTGAAGGAGATCATGAAAGCCCTGTTTCGGCATGATCAAGATGTCGATCTGATCATCAAGGAGCACGCTTTTTGCCGGTGGTCGCAGAAAGCTAAAGGGCGCGAATCAATAGGCGCTTCGCCCTCGGGGTTGGATCGTGTGGAGCGCCTATTGTGCGACGGAGTGCCAGTCGCGCGAGACATGCGATGACTTTGGCGCAGTCCTTGCTAATCTCCCAAGTGTGAGCCCAGAGTTGCCCGAAATTTCCCCAGAGCAGTTTTCCCTTTGGCTTTCCGTCCGCCTGACGGTACTCATCGAAGGGGAAAGTCTGGTTCTGTGCGATCCCGCATTTGGATACTTGGATCTTCTCAAGGTTGCGCTTAGGCGTTTGAAAGATAGTCAAGCCGCGCAATTGTACGTGATTACCGCCTGGAATCCCCGCGCCATCGCGCGTGACGGCTATTCCAATCGGGTGGCCTTAGCCGAGCTTTTGCTCTATCTTTACGATGCCGGGGTGGAGTGCTTTCCGAGCTGTGGATCGGGCACGGATTGGTTCGAACCCGGTACGGCTTTCTTCAGCGCTGATCCGGAGTTT
>JAJYGZ010000228.1 GCA_021790495.1 Actinomycetes bacterium | reverse complement strand
GACTGGAATCTTAGGTTGCCGCTTGGGTACTTTCACTTGTCGCGTATCAAAGAGCTGAGATAAATCCCTGGCTCGAAGCGGCCGCGGCGAATACGACACGACTCGCGTTGGCCGATCCAGTCTCATCCGAAGCGATTAAGGGGCAACAAGTGCGGCGCATGCCTGGTCAAAGAGATGGCTATGAGCATCGACCTGAGCGGCGGTCGTGGCTGGCGACATCAGGGCCATATTGTGAAACGGCGTCATGAGGACCCCCCGGTTGAGCATAAAGAGATGGAAGTAGCTATCCAAATCCTCGTCAGCCGCAGCGGCCGAGGCTCCGCCGGTGCTCGGCGCCTCGGCAACAAAGCGATATTCGGTTCGAGCACCGAGTTGGACTATGCACCACGGTAGGTCGTACTTGCGGATTGCCTGCGACACGCCAGTGGCGAAACGATCGGCAAGTCCGACCATCGTTTCGAAGTTTTCTCGGGTAAACACCTCCTCCAGAGTGGCGCGCGCGGCGCCCAAAGAGAGCGCATTCCCAGCAAGCGTTCCGCCTATGCCGCCGGTGTCTACGTAGTCCGCCTCGCTTTGCGCCGCAATTCTCGCGGCCACCTCCGAGCTCATACCATAAGCTCCGAAGGGAACCCCGCCTCCTAAGGACTTTCCGATCGTCAAAATGTCCGGGCGCACTCCATATAGTCCGCTCGCACCGTTGTAACCCGCGGAAAATGTGTGGGTCTCATCGAGAATGAGCAAAGTCCCGTATTCGTTGGCGGCTTCTCGAACCTGGCGAAGGAATTCATCCTCAGGGAGCACGATGCCGATGTTGGTGAGAGCGGGTTCTGCCAATATCGCCGCTATCTCACCGCGCGCAAGAACCTCGCGCAGTGCCGAGAGGTCGTTAAACTCCACCACCTCGGTGGTTTCGGTGGGATCGACGCTCGGTCCGACGTTGCCCGCCCGAGACACCGGCTGGCCGTCGCTTAGCGTCACGAAGGACTCATCCACCGTTCCGTGGTAACAATAGGAAAATACCAGAACCTTGCGGCGTTGCGTAATTTGTCTCGCCAAACGCAGCGCGAAGCGGTTTGCGTCGGTCGCCGATAGCGTGAACTGCCAGTAGTCGAGGCCGAATCGCTCTCTCAGGTTGATCGCGACTCTTGTGGCATCGGCGTTCGGGAGCATCGTTGTAATGCCGCCGGCGCCTCCGGCGCGCTCTGCAATCGCTTCGGAGGTCGCCGCAGGTGAGTGTCCCGCCATGGCCCCGGTATCGCCCAGGCAGAAATCTATATAGGTATTTCCGTCGACGTCGGAAATTGTGGAACCGCTTGCGGTGGCAAAGTAGACCGGATAGCCGCCAACCCATTTGTTCATCCAGCTCATCGGCACGCCGCCGAGTAGCACTTTGCATGCCTCACCATGAAGGGCGCGCGATTTTGGGGTGCGATCAAGAAATTTACCTTGCTCCCGATCTATCGCTGTTTTGAGCAGATCACGATCAATACCGGATACCACGGTGGCGCCACATCCTTTTTACGCCCATAAGAGGCACTTGGAAGTCATTAGTTCTTGTTGAAACGAATTTAGCCCGCCGCATCGATCTGGTTGCGAAAGACCAAGCCGCAACGATGCCCGCGATCGACTTTGGCTCGAAACGAGCAACTCCGCTACCTACGAACACACCCATCGTAAATCCGAGCGACCCTCACAAGGGCCAGCCGAGCCTTCTTCGTCGATACTCTCCTCGGGGGTAGTTTGATCGGGATTATGTTCAAAGAAGATCTTGGCGAATCAGCTGGGTCGCGGGAAAGAGGCGCTGCTGGTAAAAGCGATGCGAAGCGGGCAGATCAAGCGCCGAGGATGGTGATCCTTCGTCCGGCGTCAGCTGGTTCCAAAATTACCCCACGCCTGGCGCGAAGTATCAAATCGAAGCGAATACCCGTAGATCCGGTCGAGTTCTCGCGACGCGCCGCCGCTGGCGCGAGTTCAAACCACCCCACACGCCTTCTGGCTCTCCTGAGGAGATCGCGAATTCAAGGCAGCAGTCTCGCACTTGACAAAGTCCACATACGGCCTTGGCTTTGCGCTCTTCTGCTTCGTTCTCTGGATAGAAGAGACTTGGACGGATTCCCCTACACGCAGCATCTTCGCGCCACGATTGGACCTGCATTCATACCCCCTGCTAGTCACTCGCCGCCAGCTCTCGGCCAGACAGGCGCGAGCTTGAAACTTGGACGCAATCCTCGCTGACCAAATTATGTGTATTATGTGTCACATTTCACTATGAGTAAAGAGAATACATCCAAGTGATTCCGTCGATGCCGTCTGGACCGCGCGAAACATAGCTTTTATAGTTGCTCTTGGCGACACGATGCTCGCAACGACAGACTTTCGGCTCTCAACGGCGCAAACAAAGCGACACTTCAAGCAGGGAAAGCGGCTGGAATCAGCTAATGACCAGCAAAAGCCTTTATGTCAAGCACTTGGGCTCCTAACGTGTTCGGAGCCGCACTTCCCGAATCAATCTTGAAGTGGCTTCCAATCGTGCTGGATCGAATCCAGGGTTTCTTGCGATAGAACGGTCGAATGAGGGTAGTTGTGGTGAATGCTCCTCAAAGTAACGACCGCGTCTGGTAGCGCGCCAGCAGCGTGGGCGCCAAGTTCGAAGCGAATGTAGTGAACCGACGCGGTGACGTCCTGGCGAGTCAGTTGGCTCTTATGGCCCTCCTCGGTGGTAGCCCCGATAACAAAAGAGCCCGACGAACCGGAAATCTCCAGTTGCATCGCTTCTTGGATTCCAACCAGCTTAGGGAGCCATTCGACCATCTCATCTTTGGTAGTCAACTCGAGAAATAGGGTCGCTGAGATTTCGTACTCCCCAGGAATGAGAGGATTGTACGCTTCTAGCTCGGTAGCAATCTGGGCATCGGTGGCCATCTTCTCGGCGCGAGCCATCTCCTGGATTTGGAATCGAATTGTCGATCGATTCTCAAAGAGAAGCGTCATGATCGGGCCCACCGCGATCCGCCGGACTTTTTTGAGCGCGATGATCTCGGCGCGGAACTCCGAGCGCTGGCGTTCGTAGCTTCGAAGGTCCATAATGTCGTCGATACTTAATTGGTTGAACATGATCCTCCGTAAAGTCGCAGCAGTCTTGTATCCAGATAATCAGGGTCGAGGGGCAACTACTGGGAACGGTTTAGGCCGTAGGCCCGGGCCATTACCACCATCGGATGCAAAACAGCCTTATTGGTCTCCTCGGTTATCGAATAGTTGGCCAAGTGGCAATCCCCCACCAACTCCCCAGGCGGCGCCGCCTCGATCGCCTTGGTCAGGCGCCGTGCAACTTTCTTTGCCAACTGGTAATTCTTCGCGCGGTAGCCCCATGTCCCGTCGATTCCCGAGCACTTGGTGACGACGGATACTTTGGCGCCGGTCAGCTTGATCAGGTCCCGACTCTTAAACCCGATGTTTTGAGCCTGCAGATGGCAGGGAGCATGGTAGGTAATGCTTTCGGGAACCTCGCCCCCAAAGTCTTTTGAGAGCGAATCCTTATCGTGCCGATACATATTCATGAGGTATTCAGAGGTGTCGTAGGTCGCATCGGCTACCTTGGCGGCTTCGTCGGTACCCAGATAGAGCGGATAGTCATTCTTTATTACATACGCACAGGTCGGTTGCGCGACCACGATAGAGCGCCCTGCGCCAACCTCGGCGATGAGAACCTTGACGTTTGCGCTCGCTGCGTTCTTGAACTTTGCGACCTCTCCGGAGTGAAGCCACGGCGCCCCGCAGCACTTTGCGCCCGTCGGTAGCGAGCACGACACTCCGTTGTGCTCATAGACCGCCACGGTCGCTTTACCAATCTCAGGGTCCATGTATTCAATGAAACAGGTCGGGAAGACCGCTACCGCGGCGCGGCGATTCTTGACGAATGGGCGCTGGCGCCGGGTAAACCAGGTTGAAAATCGCACTTTCGCGTACGGCGGCAACAGACGCTCAGCGGCGATGCCCACTGTCGCCTGCATCGCTGCGCGCGACGCAGTTGAGTCGCGCGAGATCATACGGTTTGCCAAGCCCGAAAACGAGACAGAGGCTAAACCGATCAGGTCGGTGCGACCCAATACTTCGTCGGAAAGACGTTCAACCAAGCTTTGAGACCCGTTGCACTTGGCAACGGCTTTGGCCCGCATCATCAACCGGGGGAAGTCGAGCTGCCACTCGTGGGGGGGCACGTAGGGACACTTTACATAGCAAAGCTTGCACTGATAGCACTCGTCAACAACTTGGTCCGTCTCGGACCGAGTCATCTTCTCCACGGCACCGTCATGGGAATCGATGGCGTCGAACATGGTGGGAAACGACGGACAAAGGTGCAGGCATAGCCGACATCCATGACACAGGTCGAAGACCCGCGACATCTCAGATCTCATGTCCGATTCAAGTAGGTACTCGCGGTCCGACGGATTATATGTAACAGTCATTGGACAAGACCTCCCGGACTAACCGGCCGGAACGCCGACCAGGGTCGGCGTTCCGGCCATAGATCAAACCCAGGCGTTGGGGCGATGCAAGCCTGGAACTTTCGAAGATTAAGAGACTGCTTCGAGCCCCTGGGCAAAACGTCCCGCATGGCTTTTTTCAGCACGCGCGAGAGTCTCGAACCATTGAGAAATCTCCTCGAAGCCCTCTTCTCTGGCTGTCTTCGCGAAGCCAGGGTACATCTCGGTGTACTCATAGGTTTCGCCTTCGATGGCCGACCTGAGGTTATCCTCTGTCGAGCCGACCGGTTCGCCGGTAACCGGGTCTCCTACCCCATCGGCTAGGAAATCAAAGTGTCCAAAGGCGTGTCCGGTTTCGCCCTCGGCGACCGAACGAAATAGTGCCGCGACGTCGGGATAGCCCTCAATGTCGGCCTTTTGGGCGAAATAAAGATAGCGTCGGTTCGCCTGAGACTCGCCTGCGAATGCCTCTTTAAGATTCTCTGCGGTTTGTGTTCCTTTTAATTCCGACAAAGCGGTAACTCCTCAATCCTTCTAGCTAAATATCTAACCGACACGACTGTTGACTCCTAGGTGCAACCTTAACGGCTGGAGTCCAGAACTTGACCTTGACAGTTGCTGCAGCGGCCCCTCAGAGTCAGCTCGATCGACTCGATCAAGAATTCGGAGAGGTCGCCGACCTGCTTGGCGACGTCGGGCAATGCTACATCGACGTCCTCCACGCCATTGCAAATCACACACACGAGGTGATGATGGGTATGGCTGTTGGGATCAAAGCGCATCGCCCCGAGACCGAGATCAAGCACATGTATCTCGCCCATCTCAACAAGTTCGCCCAACACCTGGTAGACGGTCTTGAGCGAGACGGTGGGCATTTCGGCGCTTAATTGCGCAAAAACGACGTCTGCGCTGGGGTGCTCCTGGCTCTGGTGAAGGATATGAAATATCCTCTCGCGTTGCGGAGTAACCTTTTTACCGTTCGCCCTGAACGCATCTATCAGTTCAGCTGGACTTTTCAACTATGGTGTACCTCGCGAACCAACAATCATTTACTTATGCTAATCATTGTCGTTATAATTGGTGCACCGAACGGGCAAATCTTCGAGCCAAAGTCGAGACGAAAAGATTCTTGGCTCTTTAGGTTGCTTGCCCCTCCCGGTCGCGGCGCTAGAAACGACTACGTTCGACCTTGAGTATTTTACAAGCGCGTCGAATCGCATTTTCGCAAGTAAAGGGCTAAAGAGATGACTAAACGGAATGTCCTTGCGATCGACGCGGGCTCTTCGAGCATCCGGGGATCGATCGTAACTGGGGACCTTCAGGTCGTAGCGTCCTGGAGCGTCCCTCTCGAAGCGTCAAGCCCGATTCCGAACTTTGTCCAGTATTCAGGCGATTCAATTGACGCCGCGGTAAGGGTGATTTTGGCTCAGGCGCTCTCAGAGTTTCCCGACGTTTCGGCGATTGCGATTTCCAATCAGCGCGCTACCGCGGCGCTTTGGGACGGCGAAACCGGAAAAACGCTGGGACCGATACTTTCTTGGATGGATCTGCGCACCGCCGCAATGTGCCTTGATCTCAACGCCGCGGGCTTTTCTGTCGCCCCCAGCCAGTCCGCCACCAAGGTGGCGTTTCTGGCATCTGTTGCTGGCGATATTGACCCGGCGCGCCTTAGGTTTGGCACGCTGGATACCTACATACTGTGGCTTCTCACCAATGGCAAGTCGTACTTTACCGACCACACCAACGCGGCCATGACGGGATTTATCCAAGACACGACCTTGCGATGGGACTCGCGGGTGTTGGAGGCTCTCTCGTTGCCGGCGTCGATCCTTCCCGAGATACGACCCAGCGCCAGCTACTTCGGGGACTATCAGCACGAGTCATTGATACCGATTCTCGGCCTCATCGCAGACCAGCAGGGGTCTCTACTCGGCCAGGGATGTGTTGGTATCGGAGATACCAAGATCACTTTTGGGACCGGTACGGTTTTGGACCAGAACGTCGGACCTGTCGCGCCCATCGATATCGCGCGAGGACCCGGCGGGACCATACCCATTGTCGCCTACAGCGATGCCAGCGCAATTACCTGGGCGAGAGAGGCGTTTGGCCTTGCTTCGGGTTCCATGATCAACTGGCTCTTATCGATGGGGATTCTCAAAGACCTGGCGCAGGCGAACGGAATCGATTCCGCATTCCGCTCGAGTTCCCAACTCTACGTGGTACCGGCCAACTCCGGATTAGGAACGCCGGAATGGGACTTCGGTGCGCGCTCCCTTATCGTCGGTTTGACGCTGGCAACTACCAGCGACGACATCGTTGCCGCGACGTTAGACGCTATTGCGCAGATTTCGGCAGACCTATTCGATGCGGCCCAAATCGACACAGGGGTGAAGATAGATTCAGTTCGGGTCGACGGAGGGATGACCGCGAATGCTCCGTTCTGCCAGCTCGTGGCCGACGCCCTGGGGGTGGAGATCCAAGTAGCGCCAAACCGCGAAGCGTCCACAATCGGAGCGGCTCTTCTGGCGCACGGTCAGTTAGCTGGCCAAAGCCAGATCGGCCCCCACGACGCAAATGGCCCTAACGGCCGCTCATTTTCACCGCGAACCGAACGCGGATCCTCCTTATGGGAATCCCGGCGGCAAAACTGGTTGCATGTAAAGTCGCTCTCGTTAGCCTCGTTACCGGAATTCAGCGCAATCAAGTTTTGAAAGCGCGAGTGTGCGCACTCGCGCCATAGCCAAGAGGAAGCTAACAATGAGAGTCGGGATAATCGGCGGCGGACAACTCGCGCAAATGATGATACAAGCCGGTTCCGAACTGGGCGTATCTTTCGCTCTTTTGGCGCTATGCGGCGATGAGTCCGCTGCGACGATCTGTCCCAATGTAACCCGGGTTGCTGACTTTGACGCCGAAGCTCTAAGACAGTTCATCGCCGCTTGCGACGTGGTAACTTTTGACCACGAATTGGTCGACCCCGCCATTCTTGGCAGTATCGATGAGAGCGTTCACAAGGTCTTCCCGGGTTCAAATACCCTTCGCCTCGCAGCCAATAAAGCTCGCCAGAGGGAATTGCTTACCAGCTTGAATATTGCCACCCCGCGTTTTATCGTTGCCACCAATGAGTTGGAATTGCGCCAAGCGCTAGACGAGGTGGGACTTCCCGCGGTCGCCAAGGCGGCGCATGGAGGTTACGACGGCAGGGGCGTCTTCTATCTCGATTCGCTCCGAGATGCAGACGACCTGCTGGGCGAGATTCCGGCGTCTTTCGAACTTATCGTCGAGGAGCGACTGGCGATCGAGGCTGAAATCGCGGTGTTGGTGGCGCGATCTCGGAACGGATCGGTAGCGACCTACCCAGTCCTCAGGACGGTTCAAGTCGACTCGATATGCCGAGAAGTCTTGGTTCCCTCAGGAATCGAATTGGAACTTGAGACCGAGGCGCTCGGCTTAGGCGAGCGCATAGCGCAGGCTGTCGGTGCAATAGGGATTCTCGCCATCGAGATGTTCGTGGTCAACGGCCGGATTCTTATCAATGAACTGGCGCCGCGTCCACATAACTCGGGCCACCTCACCATAGAGACGTGTGCCACGTCGCAATTCGAGAATCATCTACGAGGCGTCTTGGGCCTCCCCTTGGGTCCAACCGAACTGAATTTTGCATGCGCGGCGATGGTTAATATTCTCGGCGGAGA
>JAJYGZ010000197.1 GCA_021790495.1 Actinomycetes bacterium | reverse complement strand
CACGCTTTGCGCCGCACGTTTGGCCGCGGTGTCCCGTAGTGCGTGCCCGGCATCTCCGCCCTGCATCTCAAAGACGATCCGGTCCACGACGAGATCCGGGATCAGCTGGCGCACCACCTCTTCTGCGCGTCCAGGAGAGTCAATATCGATAGTCGGCCCAAGCACATAATCTGCCTCTCGAATCTGGCGAAGAGCTTTGAGGGTGAGCATCTCGGGATCGCCTGGACCGACGCCAATTCCTACCAACCGCCGCACTCTACGCCTCCGAAATAACCATAGGTCCGCACTTTTTGCGACCCAGCAAACCCGTTTTCAACTCAGAATTGGAACAATACTTCGATGCTTCTAAAGGAACGAATTGATTCGCCCGAAGTAAAAAACCAAGATTGATTTTGTACTATTCTTACCGAGGCACGGCCGACGGCATCTTGAGGCTTCGCGGTTTGCGGACCTCTCGGTGACAACAATAGTTGACCAGTACAACACGGCCAACTCCTCGGGCGTGGCAATTTTGCAAGAGCGCTATGGCGCGCGGAGAGACATTGGAATACGAAATGGCCGGACAAAAGCTGCCGTGGCAACGAATTCAAAGGAGCGACCTGATCAAATGGGTCGTTGACTCGCCGACTTCCCTGCCGTTAGCTACCGGGTCGGCTGGAACCTGGATCTCGGCTCTCTGTGTTGTCGGATCCTTGATCGGACTGTCGATAACCCTCGCGCTGCAAGACCCGTTCCAATATCTTCTCAACCTGGCAATAAATGCCGCCTTCCTAATAATCTCCACCATCCTTCTCTTGCGCTCTAAAAACATCGGACGCCGCGGGGCAAACATCATCGTCGCGGTGGCGACAGTTGTCGTGACCGTCCAGATTGGAACCGGCAGCGGCATGGATCCTGCCATCATGGCAGTGGTCTTTTATGCCTGGGTGGCTCTCTTTGTTTTCGCATTCCTTTCCACAGCCGAAGCCTTGGCTCAGATCGCGTTTGTTATCCTTTGCTATACGCTCGCCCTGGTCTATGGCCAGCGGCCCAGTGCGCCGCTGGCGGACTGGATACTTACCACTTCCACGGTGATTGTGGTCTCGGTGAGCACAGGGTATCTGAATTACCAAATTCGAAAGGTGGCGCTCACCGATTCGCTCACCGGTATCGCTAACCGCAAGGGGTGGGATCTGGCTATCGACCGCGAGATGGCCCGGGCACGCCGCCTTAGACACTCGGTATTGGTTGTCATCGTTGACCTAAACGACTTCAAGCAGATAAACGACCTCTACGGCCACGGCTTCGGAGATCGAGTACTCGTCGACGCGGCTAAGGAACTCCAAGACGCGCTGAGGCCCTTTGACGTAGTTGCGCGATGGGGAGGCGACGAGTTCGTGATACTTGCTTTGCTCGAACATCCCGAAAGCGCCTATCCTCTCATGGATCGAATTGTCACCCAGGTAGGACAAGTGATTCCACTCAGCTGCGGGGCTGTGGTCGCCAGTCCAGACGACGGCACCGGAGCACTGCTATTGGCTCGGGCAGACCAAGTGCTTTACAAGACCAAAGAGGACCCGGAGGCACATTACAAGCTCGAAAACTTCGAGTCGCTACGTCCGTAGCGATTTTCCCGACACCAAAGCGACCGCACCGTCTGCGCCTAGCCCGGAGCCTAGACTCACCAAGTATCGTAGAACTTGATGACTAGGAGCCGAATTGATCAGCTTTGTCGGTGCTGGACCAGGCGATCCGGACTTAATAACCGTCGCGGGAGCCAAACGCTTGGCGGGGGCCGAAGTAGTCATCTGGGCTTCGTCGCTCGTCCCTAAATCGCTCCTAGGTTACTGTGAATCTAACCCGGTCACCTTCGATTCGGCGACAATGACCCTCGAAGACGTGGTAGAGGTTTACACCTCCAACAACGGAAAAGCGATCGTCCGCCTTCACTCTGGCGACCCTTCGGTTTACGGCGCGATTCAAGAGCAGATCGACGAGTGCATGCGTTTGGATCTGGAATTCGAAGTTATACCTGGAGTCACGTCGGTAGCGGCCACCGCGGCGCGAATCGGCCGTGAACTCACCATTCCCAAGGTGGCCCAATCGGTCGTCTTCACGAGGTTGGCGTCCAAGACGTCGGCTTCGATGCCCGAGCGCGAAACGCTATCGGCGTATGCCCGAATCGGCGGATCGATCGGAATCTTTCTCTCGGCCGCGAGTCCCAATTTGGTGCAGGAGGCACTCCTGTGCGAAGGAAGCGCCTTTGACGAGTCCACTCCAGCAGTGATCGCAATTAGAACCACATGGCCTGACGAGCGCATCGTAACCACCACCGTGGGCAGGCTCGCCGCCGATCTGGTGGCATCCCGAGCCAAGCGGACCGTACTTGTCCTAGTGGGCGAGGCGTTAGCTGGCAAAGCAGGGCGCTCGCACCTCTACCGACCAGATTTTTCCCATAAGTTCCGCAAGCGCTCGCTGAGTGGTACCACTACCGGAAGGCCGAGCAGGGCCACGACGGCCAAGCTCTAGCCAGAGACCAAAGCGGCCTTAGTGACTCCAACCAGACCAGCACAACTTCGAACCGGATGGACCACCGGCACTTGCGCGTCCGCCGCGGCAAAGGCGGCGGCACTTGCAATAACGCGCGGAGTCCAAGTCGACACGGTGGAGGTGGCGATTCCAAGCGGAGCAAGAGTGCCTTTCGCCGTGGAGTGGACACCTGAGGGCCCTGGCGTCATCAAGGATGCTGGTGACGACCCCGACTGCACCCACGGAGCGCTCATTATCGCGTCGCTCAGTCCGATCGAAGGAACCGAGATGCAGTTCGCGGCGGGCAAAGGCGTCGGCATCATTACAAAACCGGGCCTCGGGCTCGAAGTCGGCGGCCCAGCGATTAATCCCGTCCCTCGCCGCATGATCACCTTAGCGATCCAAGAGGTCACCGAAAAGGCATTCATGGTTACCATATCGGTGCCGGGGGGCCAGGAGATGGCGTCAAAGACCACCAACGATCGCCTCGGAATCATTGGAGGCATCTCGATTCTTGGCACCACCGGCATCGTCAGGCCATTTTCCACCGCAGCCTACCGAGCCTCGGTCATCCAGCAAATCGACGTGGCCGCAGCCCAAGGAATTACCGAAATCGTCCTAGCTACGGGCAGCAGGTCCGAAGCGCTCGCCATTAAGCTCTTCGATAAGCTCGAAATCGTCTCGTTCGTCGAGGTGGGCGACTTCACCGGTGTGGCCCTCAAGCGCTGCAAAAAAGCTGGCGTTACCAAAATTACCTGGGTGGGAATGGTGGGCAAGATAACCAAACTTGCCGGTGGGTACCTAATGACCCATTTTCACCGCAGCGCGTTGGACAACCAGGTTCTCATGCAGGCTGCAACCGAAGTCGGCGCGAGCCAACAGGTTATAGCCTCGGCAACCGAGACTGACACCGCGCGCCACTTCTTCGAAGTCTGCTTGTCCCAAGGCGAGCTAGCGCCGCTAAGGCGCCTCTGCGAGTGGGCTGCCCAACAGTGTAAGTCCGAACTTGGCCCTGAAATATCGTTCTCGCTCATCATGAGCGATTTCGAAGGCGATACGGTAGTGACAAGTGCCTAACTCAATCTTTGTGCTCGGCTTCGCCGGCGAAGTGCATGCCCCGATTCCCCTGGACTGGCTCGACGCGTTTGCACAAGGCGTAACCATTGTCGCCAAACAGGAGTACTTCGACGCCCTGAAGCTGCCTAGCGACGTACCCTTGCTTGGAGTATTGAACTACGATGCGGGTTTTTCCAACACCATCGCGAGTCTCGTCGAGGTGCCCGGCGCGGTATTGATTCTCGCGTCAGGCGATCCTGGTTTTTTCGGACCGGTGCGGCATCTTCGTGAAGTCTTTGGCGGAACGCCAATCCACGTTGCACCCGCTACGCCCGCGATCGCCAACGCATTTGCCCGACTTGGCCTGAATTGGGACGATGCAGTGGTGATCTCCGCGCTTGGCAGTCGCGCCAATGCGGCCAAGGCGGCAATTTCTGGGCACCTTCGAGCTGGATGTGCGAAGCTGGCGATAATGTGTTCGCCCGAACTCGGCGTCGCCCAGATCATGAAGCTGCTCGCGGACCGAGGCCTCGACGACTATCGAGTAGATGTCTTTTCTCGCCTGGGATTCGCTACGCAGCGCTGGGTGACGATACCGGCCGGTTCCGCTATCGGCCCGGAATTTGACCTTGTCGACAACTTCGCCGTAATGGTCGTTTGGAAAGAGTCAGCCACCTCGGGTGGTCCCACCTTGCAAGCTGGCCAAAGTCCCTCGATCGAGACATCGGCTATCGGCGCGGCCCAGGCGCCCCGCTATCTCGCTCGGGGCCAAATGATAACCAAACCCGAGGTGCGCGCAGTTGTAATCGCCAAACTCGAACCCTGGAGCCTGCCTTTTGGCGCTACGATTTGGGACGTTGGCGCCGGCTCTGGCTCGGTCGGACTAGATGTTCTGCGCATCCGGCCCGATTTGGATCTGGTGGCGATCGAACT
Source organism: Actinomycetes bacterium (assembly GCA_021790495.1). Lineage (GTDB taxonomy): Bacteria > Actinomycetota > Acidimicrobiia > Acidimicrobiales > Acidimicrobiaceae > Acidithrix. The sequence goes on along the minus strand of JAJYGZ010000197.1, from coordinate 3,704 downwards.
TGGCCAACTCGAGTGCGATCTGATCGAAAAAAACGCCGCATCCACTGGTGTAAAGCCGACTGTGGTTCACGCAGATATTTGCGATGTCGCCAACACGCTTCGGCGGCCAAGCGCAGTCTTTCTCGGAGGCGGTGGGCTTCGCGCCCTTGAGGCGGTAGTGGCCGCCTTAGACGAGCGGGTTCGCATCGTGGCGAGCGCGGCCACGCTCGAGAGCGCATTGGCCCAACGGAAGCACCTTGCGGATCAAGTAATGGTCCAGATTCACAGAAGCGTTCCTCTTGGTCCGAACGGAAGTCGCCTTGAACCTTACAACCCTGTCTTTATCTCAAGCCGGAAGGCGATAGCCGGTGAGTGAGATGACAACTCTGGTCCTGAACGACGCGGGCCGCCAAATTGCCGCCCGAATTGGATGCAGCGACATTCGCAGCTTCACTCGCGCCGAGCTGCGGGAGTGCTGGGAACCCGATCGGACGCTGGTTCTCATCATGGCGATCCCCGCCGCTGTGCGCATCATATCCTCACACCTGAGCCAAAAAGAGCGAGATCCGGCGATAATCTGCATCGATCAAGACGGCAAATTCGTCGTACCTTTGGTTGGATCGCACAGTGGCGCAAATGCCTTGGCGCGCCGTGTTGCGGGTCTTCTCGAATCACACGCCGTCATTACCACCGCGTCGGATGCAGCTTGGTCGCCAGCCCTGGACGGATTTCGAGGATGCTCGACGGTCGGGGACGTAGCGGCAATTATCGCCTCGACAAACGCAGGTGCTCCGCCGAGACTTCTCAACCCCTTCAACCATCGAGTTCCCTTGATGCTCGCTACGGGCGAGGGACCCAACGAAGTACTTATGGATGACCAAGCCGGCCGCATCGAAGAGTTCTTGGCCCAAGCCCCCCGTGCATCGGCTCGCGCCGCGCTGATTCCAACCCAATACGTCGCGGGGATCGGGTGCTCGAGCGACGCCACCGCCGAACAGCTTGCGGATCTTTTTGTGGCGGCAATATCAGCGGCGGGTATTCATCCACGCGCCGTCAGGGCCGTGGCGACGATCAATATTCGTGCCACACACCCCGCCATCGTCGCGCTTGGTTACCCGATCATCTCCTTCGACTCCGACGAACTCGCCGACATTGCGGTCCCCACCCCCTCGGCCGATGTCTTTGCCCACGTCGGAACAGCGTCGGTCGCCGAGGCCGCGGCTCTCAGGGCGGCCGGACCAGGCTCGCATCTCGTGGTCGAAAAGGTCAAAAACAGCCACGCCACTGCAGCGATTGCAAAAAAGCCAGGCAGGGGGCGCCTAAGCATATGCGGCATCGGACCTGGAGCGATGGATCTCATTGCCCCGCGTGCGGCAGCACGAATCGCCGAGGCCGACGCGATCATCGGTTTCGAAGCCTATGTATCGAGTATCAAGGAGCTCACCTCCCCCAACCAATACCTTGACCCGAGCCCGATCGGAGACGAAGTCAAGCGGGCAGGACGTGCCCTGGAACTCGCGTCGCTTGGACATCACGTCGTGTTGCTCGGGTCGGGCGATCCCGGTGTGTATGCCCTGGCCACGCTGGTCTATGAATTGGCTGGCTCGACGGACGAGATGGGATCCGACCCCGAGATCGAAGTCGTTCCTGGGATCACCGCCGGCCTGGCGGCGTCGTCGCTTCTGGGTGCTCCCCTCGGCCACGATCATTGCTATATCTCCCTAAGCGACCTTTTGACCCCCTATTCGGTGATAGAGGAACGGATCAAGGCCGCCGCGGTCGGAGACTTCGTGGTCGTCTTCTACAACCCGAGATCAAAAGGGCGCGACTGGCACTTAGCCAGGGCGGTGGAAATACTTGCCAAACACCGCCCGTCAAACACGCCCGTCGGCATAGTCAAGGACGCCTATCGCCCCAATCAAGTCGTCACCCTCACCACAATGGAGAATTTTGACCCGAGCTCCGTGGACATGACAACTGTGGTCTTGGTCGGATCGACGCAAAGTTACGCAAAGGGTTCCAACTTCATCACCCCGCGCGGCTATGCGAAGCGCACTGATGACGAGAGTCGCAATGACCAGACTTGACGTGCTAAGCCCACCAACGCCAAGCGAGTTCGCAGTTGGAGCCGAGCGCCTAGTCTTTGTGCGCTCGATGTGTTCGGGATGCGGAGCCTGTCTAATCACCTGCCCCAACAATGCCCTATCGCGCTTCGCCGGCGGCATCGCGATCGATACCCAGCGGTGCACCCAGTGCTTGGAATGCGTTGAGATCTGCCCTCGCGACGCGCTGGTTCTCACCGATCGGTGAGCCGCATCGACACAACTTTGCCGAAAACTCCCACGACGCATCCCGAGCGATGGAGCTTGGCTCCTACTGGTGTGGCTACGATTGATCTCCCCTGGTAGCTGAACTGGCCGTCCCAAGACATCTCGCCTGAGACGCCGCGCCGACAAGGGAGCAACCACTGCGCCCAGCCGTTGAGGTCGATGTTGGGGCTAAAGACGTAGAGCTTTACCCCTGTCGGCGCCTCGGCGGCGCGATCAGCTGCCGCTCACTCGTGCAGCGGTACGCCGGGAGCCGGGTGCTCGCGTTCGGCTTTTACGGTGTGGGGAACTTGGACTATTCGCAAAAGCGTTACCAGTCCAACTCCTCCGACGAAGTTTCCAATTGCCGCCCATCCCGCGGTTTCGGCCCACTGAAGATACCCAAAAGGCGCGTGCCCGGTCTGCAAAGCGGCGAACATCAAGAGCGAGTTCACGATGGCATGGTTGAGCCCGGCGGCGCCCAACAAGAATGCTCCGGTTATCGCGGCGACGATTTTTCCGGCAATTGCCTCCGATCCGTGCTGCATCCAGGTCATCAGAGTTATCACTGCACCACCGATAATGGCCAGGACAAATGCCCTCCCGCCGAGTCCGAGCCCGACGTAGTATGCCCCCGACTTGATTGCTTGGCCCCTCAGCGCGGGAAACCCCGCGATTATCAGCCAGGTAAATATCCAGCCACCAGCGAGATTCCCGACAAGAGTACCGAGCCAGAGCCGCAAGAGACCGCGAACTTGAGCCTGGCGGGCAATTACCGTGGAGACCGGAATCAAAAAGTCCTCAGTGAACAGCTCACTTCGAGCCAAAGCTAAGGCGATGAACCCCACTGAAAATGCCAGACCGCCCAAGAGCTTGGAATGCGTTGTATCTTCAACTAAAAGGAGCGCCAGGACACCCGTACCCACGTCAATGCCCCCAACCAGGCCGGTGGCCAATAGCGGCACGAGTCGTCGGGAGATTCGCCTACGCCCTTCGTCAACGGCACGTATAAACGTGTCTTCAACTTCAATCTCGGCGACGGCGTCATCAAGAGCGGGATCGGACCATACCGCCGGACGCGCTCGCTCATCCGCCTTACCTCTTGCGGTTGCTTTGTAATCTGACACTCTTCCTCCACGGCATAAAGCCTTTTGCTGTGTTCCCAAAGGGTTCTTTTGGGTTGCTTGGCCGAAAAGCGACCGCATCCTGAAAATGGGATTCACACTGCGCCGAATCTAAGTGAAACTATCGGCGCCTAGAAATTGGAATTATCGTATTTTAGCGGGTCGGTAAATATGTCCTTGGTTGGCATGCTTGACCAGCAGTCAATGTCGCCTGCGGTTCAGTCCCATAACCCGCCCGCGGCGGACAACCGCGGAACGATCACTTCGACCCCAAGCGTAGTCATCTCGGCAAAGT
>JAJYGZ010000370.1 GCA_021790495.1 Actinomycetes bacterium | reverse complement strand
GTTCCAAGAAGAAGCCCAAGCGAGTTGGACGTGGAATAGGTGGTAAAGGCGGGAAGACCGCTGGGCGCGGTACCAAGGGACAAGGCGCCAGGGATACGATCCCGATGGGATTCGAGGGTGGCCAGCTGCCCCTGACCCAGCGTACGCCGAAGTCGAAGGGTTTCAAGAATCCATTCCGGGTGGAATATGAGATCGTTAATCTCGATCGCATCCAGGAGCTTGCCTCCGACGGTGTGGTAGTAATCGACCCGTCGGTACTCGCCAATAACAATATTGTCAAGCGTGGCTCTTTGGTGAAGATCCTAGGGGACGGCGAAATCAGGAGCGGGGTTACCATCTCGGCGCACAAGTTCTCCCGTACCGCGGAGTTCGCGATTCGGGCCGCCGGAGGTTCCGCCATTGTCGTGCCTCTTCCATATGCGGGCGGACGTCCTCCCGTCAAGGGCAACGCGCACGCCAACCGGTAGTTAGCCACCTATTTCGTGAGACTTTTGCAAGGAGCCGGAGGCGGGAGCGTCGCGGCTCCTTCTTATACGGACCGGGCAATTGGGCTAGCGTTAGTGGCGGGTTTGCAAGTGCCTCCCGGTCGCGTGGCGCTAGTCTGGGTAGCCGAGCAACCTGTGGATGGTTGAAGAAGTTCTCGTCTTATTTGTTATGGGGTGTCGATGCTTAGCAGTTTGAAGAACATTTTCAAAATTGCTGATCTGCGCAATAAAGTGCTTTTCACCATTTTCATTATTGCGGTCTATCAGCTTGGCGCTAATCTGCCGGTTCCCGGGATAGACTTCAGCGCCCTCAGGCAGGTGGAAACCGCTGGTCAAAGTGCCGGAGTGCTAGGATTTCTCAACCTGTTCTCGGGCGGTGCCCTAACTCGTTTTGCCATATTCGGGCTCGGGATCATGCCCTACATAACGTCATCGATCATTATTCAGCTTTTGACGACGGTGGTTCCGAAGTTTGAGGAATGGAGAGACCAGGGGGCCGTCGGAGAGAAGAAGCTTACCCAGACGACGCGGTATTTGACGGTGATACTGGCGATGCTGCAAGGAACTGGTCTCGCCTTTGTGTTTCACAACGGAGGCGCTGGCCTCTTGCCAAATGGCAAGGCGTTAGATCTCATCCCGAACTTTACCGTTCCCCGCGTGCTTTTCATTGTGCTTACCTTTACCGCAGGTACCGCGATGGTGATGTGGCTTGGTGAACTAATCACCCAGCGCGGAATCGGCCAAGGCATGTCGATTATCATCTTCGCCAACGTCGTCGCGGGAATTCCTACCGGGGGGCACGCGATCTTGGCTCAGGCGGGCCGCTTCAAGTTCGCCATCATTGTTATTTTGGCCCTCGGAATTCTGGTGGCGATTGTCTTCGTCGAGCAGGGTCAGCGCCGGATTCCCGTCACATTTGCCAAGCGTGTCGTGGGCCGCAAGATGTACGGCGGGGAGAGCACGCATATTCCCCTGAAGGTGAACCAAGCAGGTGTGATTCCGATCATCTTCGCCTCGTCGATCCTCTATTTTCCGGTCCTGCTCACCAACATCATTCCGTGGCAAGCTTTTCGGAACTTTGTGAACAATCACCTGGTTTCGGCGACAAGCTTCTATTACATCCTTAGTTACGGTGTCTTGATTGTGATGTTTACCTTCTTCTACGTCCAAGTCGCATTCGACCCCTATCAGCAGGCTGACATTATTCGCAAGCAGAGCGGGTTCATACCCGGAATTCGCCCCGGCGCCTCCACCGAGCGCTACCTAGCGAGGATACTCAATCGCATTACACTGTTCGGGTCGCTCTTTTTGGCGGTAGTCGCCCTTGCTCCGGCAGTGCTTCTCGCCCTGTGGAACGTCACGGGATATCCATTTGCGGGTACCACTTTGCTCATCGCGGTCGGCGTAGCTCTGGAAACTATGAAGCAGGTGGACTCTCAATTGTCCCTGCGCAACTACGAAGGGTTCCTCAGGTAGGAGGGTTGGCTGGTGTGTCGAGTGACGTGCGGGAGATTTCAGGTTGAATAGACCGTACCGAATAGTGATGATCGGCAAACAGGGGGCAGGCAAGGGTACGCAATGTTCCAAGCTCGCGGCGTCGCTTGGACTTGCGCATATCTCCACCGGGGACATCCTTCGCGGAGCCGTAAAGGTCGGCACGGAATTTGGTCTCTTGGCAAATGATTACATGGAACGTGGCGACCTGGTTCCTGACGATGTGATCCTGGGGATCGTGGAGGACCGCCTGGACCAGCCGGACTGTCGTGATATCGGCTTTGTGCTCGACGGCTTTCCGCGGACTCTAGCCCAAGCGACTGCGCTTGATGAGATACTTCATCCCGACGGAGTGAAGCTGGTCATCAATTTGGACGTTCCAACAGACGTCGTACTCGATCGCCTATCGTCGCGTCGAGTTTGTACCGGTTGCGGTCGAACCTATTCGATCTACAAGCCGCCTTCATCGAACTGGACTTGTGACGACTGCGCGCATGAGGTGATTCAGCGGGCCGACGATACTCCCGAGGCGATTTCGCGACGGTTGGCGATTTACGACGAAGTTACGTCGCCACTAATTGCGTGGTATCAAGAAAAGGGCAAATTGGTTACTATCGCCGGCGACGGAGATTTCAACGCCGTGGCTATCGAAATTGCCCATCTCGTAGAGCGCGCCCAGTAAAGCGCGGATTGAGTATTGATATGGCGCAGCTTTTGAAATGGAGTTCGACAGTGAGACGCTCGGCGGCGGAACTTGACAAGATGCGAAAGGCGGGGAGGATAGTCGCTGAGATAAAGGCGACAACTCGCGAGGCGGTTCGCGATGGAGTTACCACCGCGGAGATCGACAAGGTGGCCCGCGAGGTGATTGAGCGGCGAGGCGCCAAATCGAATTTCCTCAACTATCACGGCTTTCCAGCGGTAATATGCACCTCTCCGAACTCGATGATCGTGCACGGAATCCCTGGCAAGCACCGCCTCAAGGAAGGTGACATAATCTCGATCGATTGCGGCGCGATTTGGCAGGGGTACCACGGCGATTCGGCTTTTACCGTGGGCGTGGGGAAGATCTCCAAGGAGGCGCAGCATCTGATCGAGGTCACCTCGCGGAGCCTCCAAGCGGGCATAGCGATGATGGAGGAGGGAAACCACCTCCATGAGGTGGGTCGAGCCGTACAACGAGTGGTGGAAGCCGCCGGGATGGCAGTTGTGCGCGAATACGTCGGCCATGGAATCGGCACGGCAATGCACGAGCCCCCGAATGTGCCGAACTACTGGCCGGGGAGCCCAGGACCGAAGATGAAGAGCGGCAACGTATTTGCGGTGGAGCCGATGGTCAATATAGGTGGAGCCGAAACTCGCCTTCTTGAGGACGGATGGTCGGTAGTGACCGCAGATGGGTCTCTCTCAGCCCATTTCGAAGACACCATCGCGATTACCGACAACGGTCCCGAGGTGTTCACCGCTGATGAATGACGACGAATTCGTTGGGCGGATTTATTCCGCCGCGCTAGCGCAGCGCGAGGCCGATTCGGCGGCAATCTCATATAGACTTGGCTTTCTGTGCGAAAGCTTAGGTTGCGCCTAGGCATCGGTTGCACGTCCCATTTTGGGGATTGATGCGATTCTGGTTGTGAGTATAAGGAGTCTGATCTGACAAAGTCGAAAGAGGATGCGATTGTTCTTGAAGGGACAGTAATAGAGCCCCTTCCCAATGCGATGTTCCGCGTGGAACTCGAAAACGGGCACAAGGTGCTTGCTCATAGTTCGGGGAAGATGCGTATGCATCGGATCCGTATTCTTCCCGGGGATCGTGTTCAGATCGAACTTACTCCTTATGACCTGAATCGTGGCCGGATAACTTACCGGTATAAGTAAGCCCACTGACCGGAATTCAAGCGGCGGTCATATAGGCCGATTGATCGTTTGCGTCCGTGGAAGCGGACGCATTAATTAGTAGAGAGTTAGCAATGAAGGTAAGACCGAGCGTCAAGACTATTTGCGAGAAGTGCAAGGTGATCCGCCGTCATAGGACGGTTTTGGTGATCTGCGAGAATCCGAGACACAAGCAGCGGCAGGGATAAGTAGATGGCACGTATTTCCGGTGTGGACATTCCGAGGGAGAAGAGGCTAGAGATCTCGCTCACCTATCTTTTTGGGATTGGGCTGACCACCTCGCAGCAGATCTGTGAAGCCACTGGAGTCGATCCGAACACGCGGGTTCGGGATCTGACCGATGAAGAAGTAACTCGACTGCGCGCCTACATAGACGCGAATTTCAAGGTCGAAGGCGATCTTCGACGCGAAGTTGCCCAGGATATCAAGCGAAAGCAAGAGATCGGTTGTTACCAGGGCCTGAGGCATCGCAAGGGGTTGCCCGTGCGAGGCCAGCGTACCCATACCAACGCTCGTACCCGTAAAGGTCCCAAGAAGACCGTAGCCGGTAAGAAGAAGGTCAAGCGCTAACAAGTAGTTTTCCCGCCAGCTCCAAGAGCAGGGCCGGGGGTTCATGGCTCCTTTGGGGGCCGCAAAGTATTTTTATTCTAAGGAGCGTCGGTGGCAAAACCCAAGCCAGGTGGTAGGCGGATACGTAAAAAGGAGCGGAAAAATATCGCTCATGGTGTCGCCCATATTCATTCGTCTTTTAATAACACCATCGTTTCGATTACCGATCCCGAGGGCAACGTAATCTCGTGGGGATCCGCGGGAAACGTGGGCTTCAAGGGTTCCCGTAAGTCAACTCCGTTCGCTGCACAGCTAGCGGCTGAGGCCGCGGCCAAGCGAGCGGCAGAACATGGAGTCCGTCGAGTCGATGTTCTTCTGAAGGGCCCAGGTTCGGGTCGCGATACCGCGCACCGCGCCATTGCTAATGCTGGCATCGAAATAGTTTCAGTACGTGACGTTACCCCAACGCCCCACAACGGGTGCCGCGCCAAGAAGCGTCGGCGGGTCTAGTTTTCAAGGAGTTTTGTTTTGGCTCGATATACCGGCCCAGTGTGCCGCCTTTGCAGAAGAGAGCGTACCAAGCTTTATCTAAAGGGTTCGAAGTGCGATTCGGGGAGATGCCCAATCGAGAAGCGTCCGTTTCCTCCGGGGGAGCACGGTCGTGACCGGACTCGCCAAGGCTCCGAGTATTTGATCCAGCTTCGCGAGAAGCAGAAGGCTCGTCGCATGTACGGGGTGCTAGAGAAGCAGTTTCGCAACATGTTTGAAGAGGCGTCGCGGCAAGACGGAATCACTGGCGAGAACCTCTTGCGCATGCTTGAGCTTCGCTTGGACAACATGGTGTTCCGTGCTGGCTGGGCGGTTTCGCGGTCGCAGGCACGTCAATTCGTACGCCATGGCTTCGTCAATGTGAATGGCCGCAAGGTGACGATACCTTCCTATCGAGTCCGCCGCGGCGACAAAGTCAGCTTGATCGAGCGAGCGCGCTCCTTGGCAGTGATCGAAGAGATCTCACGCGTAAACCAGCGTTCCGTGCCAGGCTGGCTCGAGTCGACCCCAGGCGCTTTTGAAGTCGAGGTGGCAAACGTACCCCTCCGCGCTCAAATAGATACCGACGTGCGCGAGCAGCTCATCGTCGAGCTGTATTCCAAGTAGAAGACACCCGAGAGCAGAAGGAGAGAGCATGCTCTTTATCCAACGACCATCCATTGAAGAGGTCTCCGAAGAGATTGCCGGGCGTCAAAAGTTTGCCATTGGCCCGCTGGAGCCCGGATTCGGTTATACCTTAGGCAACTCGCTTCGTCGCGTGCTGCTGTCGTCGATCCCAGGTGCGTCGATCGTGGAAGTGCGATTTGACGACGCGCTCCATGAGTTCACGACTCTTACCGGCGTGAAAGAGGACGTAACTGAGATCATCTTGAACTTGAAGGACGTCGTCTTTCGTTCCGAGATCGACGAGCAGATCACTATTCGTCTCGATGTGCGCGGCCCGGGGGTCGTTCGGGCGAGCGATTTCCAAGTCACCGCCGATCTCGAAGTGGTCAATCCCGACCTTCAAATCGCCACGTTGTCCGACAAGGGCCGCATAGCGTTCGACGCTGTCGTTGAGAAGGGGAAAGGTTATCGTACCGCCGACTCTAGCCGATCGAGCGGAATCATTGGGCGCATCCCGGTTGACGCGATCTTTTCACCAATTCGACGCGTCTCCCTCGATGTCGAGGCGACGTCCGGGGAGCAGTCGCGAGATTACGACCTGCTAACTCTAGACATTGAGACCGACGGATCGATCTCTCCTCGCGAGGCTCTTGCTTCGGCCGGTGAGACCCTTCGCTCGCTTGTCGGTTTGATCGCAGACATGAGCGACGAGCCCCAGGGGCTCGCGCTAACCGAGACGCCGGTCGTCGAAGTTCGCTCCCCCGACCTGGACCTCCCGATTGAGGACCTCGAGCTTACCGAGCGCCCCCGCAACTGTCTCAAGAGGGCGCAGATCAATACCATCGGAGAGCTGCTTTCGCGCAGCGCGGACGATCTATTGGCAATCACTAACTTCGGCCAGAAGTCGCTCGACGAAGTCGTCGGACGCTTGACCGAGCGCGGCCTGCAACTCAGGAAGAGAGATTAATATGCCTGGAAGACCAAAGAAGGGAAGGCGCTTTGGTGGCGACGCCAAGCATCAGCGCCATATTCTTGCCAATTTGGCAGCATCGCTTTTTGCCGCTGAGTCCATTACTACTACCGAGGCCAAGGCCAAGGCTCTTCGCCCCGTCGCGGAGCGCCTCATCACCAAGGCGAAGCGGGGCGGGCTCCATAACCACCGTCAGATCGTCAGCTATCTGGGCGACAAGGATATGGCCCAGAAGCTCATCGACGATATCGCCGGACGTTATTCCGAGAGGCCGGGCGGGTACACGCGCATCCTCAAGAAGGGTCCGCGCCAGGGCGACAACGCTCCAATGGCCATCATCGAGCTGGTCTAACCTATAGATCACTCTATGGCGCTGGGCTGGGACTTGAAGAAGTCTCGGCCCTTTTGCGTTGTCGGGGGGGAGTGCATATGGCGCATCACTACGATTTTCAATCGGTTCGCAACCTCGCGCTCACTCTTGCCTACGACGGTACAGAGTTTTCCGGTTACGCCCGCCAAGAAGGCCAGCGTACCGTTCAAGGTGTTCTCGAGGAGGCCCTCGCGGTGCTTCTGCCGGGCAGCTTTCGGACCGCGGTCGCCGGACGCACGGACCGCGGCGTTCACGCATTGTGCCAGGTGGTCAGCTGCGCCATGGAGCTAGATCACGTGGTAGACCTAGCCAAGTTTCGGCGCTCATTGGAGAAGCTGACGCCCCGCTCGCTCTCGATAATTGCCGTTGCGCCGGTGGATGGAGAGTTCCATGCTCGATATACGGCGATCTGGCGGCGCTACCGCTACCTGATCTCCACTTCCTCGGCCGAGATCCCCCATATCAGGAATTTGAGTTGGAGTCTCGGACCCGGTATCGATTTGGATTCCTTTAAACGCGCGGCTCAAATGCTGCTCGGGGAGCATGACTTTACTACCTTTTGCCGCCGCGATCCGGGGGGTGCATCTTTGACGCGCAGGGTCGACGCGCTCGCCATGGTTAAGGTGGGTCGCGATCTGTTTGGATTCGAGATCCAAGCAAATGCGTTTTGTCACCAGATGGTGCGCTCGCTGGTTGGGTTTCTCGGTCAAGTGGCGCTCTCGAAGCGATCTCCCGAAGATTTTTTAGATGCCATGGCGGCGCGCAATCGGGCTCGAGGCCAGGATCTGGCTCCGCCCGAGGGCCTTTTTTTGGTGGGTGTCGGCTATCGCGAACCTTTCGGTGCCTTGACAGTTCGCCACCAAGGCGATTACCCGCTAGTATGGGAGTCCCATTACAGCCAAATCGGGTAGTCATTGGCGCATCGCGCAACTATACTGACCATTTGTGTCTGTAGCGACCCGGTTGGGTTTGCTTCATTTTTGTTCGTTAAAAATTTGAAATCAGTGAGAAAATGCGCACATATTCGACAAAGCCGGCGGATCTGGATAGGAAATGGTTGGTGATCGATGCCGAGGGCATGGTGCTTGGCCGTCTCGCCACCGAAGCAGCACGCCTGCTCCGCGGTAAGCACAATCCGCTTTTCGTACCTCATCTCGACACCGGCGACCACGTAATCGTGATAAATGCCGACAAGGTGATCCTTACCTCCAATAAGGCCGAGAGTAAGTTGGCCTATCACCACTCGGGATATCCGGGGGGATTGCGCGCGACGAAGTACAGTGAGCTTATGGCCACAAAGACGGCTTTCGTGGTGGAAAAAGCTATCAA
>JAJYGZ010000229.1 GCA_021790495.1 Actinomycetes bacterium | reverse complement strand
CTGGGAATCAAGCTCGGAGTCGCCATCTTGCCTTCGGCCGAAGGCGGCTACCGACTTGAGGAGGGGGCTCCAGCATCGATCGTGGGTGCCTTGAGTTCTCTTTTGGCGGCCGAAGGAATCGAGCTAATCGAAATCAACGCGGGCAAAAGTTCGCTCGAAGAGATATTTCTTGAGATTACCGGCAATGACGACTGAGCACCGCCAGATCATTTCCCCCCATTTCCACATCGGCCCCGATATTTCGAGGAGGAGTTAGAACGATGGCGGCGCATCCTTACCAAGCCCAAGCAAAGGCCGAGATCAGACTCTCTATGACCCAGTACGAGTCGCTGCTGGTCACATTTGGCATACCCCTACTCTTCTTGGTGGCGTTCTCGTTGATCAAGGTGTTACCCCTTCCGCCTGGCGTGACCAAGGGAGTGCAGTTTCTCGTCCCTGGCACAATCGCGTTGGCAATAATGGCGACCGGAATGGTCTCTTTGGGAATCGCTACCGGTGTCGAGCGCTCTTACGGCGTGCTCAAGCGCTTAGGCACCACGCCTCTATCGCGTGGAGCACTGCTCATGGCGAAAATCACCGCCATTCTCGTCATTGAACTAATCCAGGTCATACTGCTGGTGGCCGTGGGGTTTGGACTGGGTTGGCGGCCAAGCGGCAGCTTGGCGGAGTTTGTTTTAGCCATAGTCTTGTCCAGCTCAGCCTTCGCGGGTATCGGCTTGATCATGGCGGGACGCCTAAAGTCCGAAGCTGTCATAGGGGCCGCCAACGGAGTATTCCTGCTATTGCTGGTGCTCGGTGGGATGATATTCCCGGTCACATCGCTTCCCGGACCGATTGGAGACGTCGCAAAGCTGCTTCCCGCCTATGCAAGCGCACACATTCTCTTCTCGGCGAGCTCGGGCTTGGCGAGCCCGACAACTGCTTCATGGATAGTCTTGGCACTTTGGGCAGTGGCGACGCCGGTTTTGGCCACCAAGCTGTTCCGTTTCGAATAACGACGTACTGGCTTTCAGCACCGAAAAATCGCTGCCCGACTCGATGTACAGACCGCACAAAAATGGTTTAGCCTTGATCGTGTGTCAAACAAGCTTTACGGTTTCTGGAACAAGTCACGAGATTCTTGGAGCATCACTCCGAAGCTTTACAAGCGGCTCTGCTACTTCGCTCTGGTTGGGCTCTCTTTAATCATCATTACCGGAGGCGCAGTTCGTCTCACCCAGTCCGGCCTCGGATGTCCCACCTGGCCCAATTGCAAGGGAAACCAGCTCGTAGCCCAGTATTCGTTCCACCCGATGATCGAATTCACCAACCGGGTCATCACAATCTTTCTCACTGTGGCGGTAATGGTTGCTTCTGCAGCGGCATTCTTCCGCAAGCCATTTCGACGTGATTTGGCCTGGCTTTCAATGGGTATGGTTGGCGGACTGGTAGCCCAGGTTATCCTTGGCGGCATTACCGTGCTCGAGAAGCTCGCACCTCCATTCGTGATGGCGCATTTCATCTTGTCCCTCGTGGTGGTCCTCGACGCACTTGTTCTTTACTACCGAAGCTCAAATGAGGGACAAATAGCGCACCCAGTCGTTACCCGCGAAGTGATATGGCTCAGTCGAATCATGTGGGGGGCGCTGGCCTTCGTCCTTGTCGTCGGCACTGCGGTGACCGGATCGGGCCCTCACTCGGGCAGTCCCATAGCCAAGCGTCTTCCATTTCCGCTCCGTGACGTCGCACAGCTCCATGCCGACGGGGTGTTGTTTTTGATCGGCCTTACCCTGGCGAGCATCTTTTTGCTCCACCAGTCTCGCGCTCCAGAGGCGGTCATGAAAAGAGCCCGCACGTTGCTTTGGATCATGGCCGCGCAGGGAGTCATCGGATATACGCAGTACTTTTCGAATCTTCCGGCACTGCTCGTCGGGTTTCACATTGCCGGAGCGACCGCGGTTTGGATCGCAATGATCTGGCATAATTTGAACCTCTACGAGCGCACGCCCGAACTCGAAGAGCTTGGCGAGATCGCTGGCACCCAAAAGGCGTTTGGATCTCTATCGGTCGCTCGAACTCAGAAGTAACCTTAAGGCCGCTCTTTGCATTTGGCTCACGGCGTGCGGAGTATCCGACCAACAACTGCTCACAAACGGCATAGCATGGAAGCCGTTCCCTTTCGACCCAACAAGAGGTTTGAAATGTCAACCGGAACCATCATTGAGGAGTCGGTCTCGACAGACTTGAGCGAATCGATGGATCGCCCCTGGAAGGTAGTGCTCTGGAACGACCCCATCAACCTGATCTCTTACGTAACCTGGGTTCTGCAGAGTTTGTTTGGCTACTCCACCGACAAGGCAACCGCTCTTACGATGGAGGTCCATCAAAACGGGCGAGCAATCGTGTCGCACGGACCCCGAGAAAAGGCTGAGGTCGATGCGAACCGCTTGCACGAACACGGACTTTGGGCGACATTGGAAAGAGATTCGGACTAAACGTTGTTGTAAAGAGCCGCTATGACACACAGCATCGGGCCATTGCGTCGCCTTGGGGGCGGGCGCTTCGAAAACCTTCTCCATGACGAGGAAAAAGAGTTGCTGTCTGTGCTTCCTGGCCTAGTAAACGAGGCCATCGACATGAACAGTCCCTATGTCACTCGCCTTTTCCCTCCTACCTATCCATTTGACGCGGTAGCTCAAACTGAATTTGAGAAGATTTCCAGCGACTCCCTAGTCAAGCAACATCGTGGCGTCCTCGAAGGCTTTTGCGCCTCGATTCAGAAGCCCGAAATTACCCTGGAAGATCTCGTGACTTGGGTAGGAGCAATCAACAACATCCGACTCCTGCTGGGAACCGCGCTCGATGTCTACGAGGAGATGCAACGACCCTCCGAAGACGACCCGCGTTTTCAAGACTTCGTCATATTTGACTATCTAACCTGGCTTCAAGGTTCGATACTTGAATTCCTCAGCCCGCAAACCGAACCGGATACCTCGGCATGATTGGCGATATTAGGCGTTTTGCGCTTTCTGGGCAACGGTGTCTGGCCCCGATGTGAAAACCGCGACGTCGCCGTGCGTCGAAGATTAAGCAGCAACTACCTCAATTACAGAAGGGCCGGCTCTTGCAGGACGATTTCTCGCTAACCGCAACTCGGGTAAAATTGCTGACCGCTGGAATGGAACCCAACGAAGCGAACTTTTGGCGCCAAGCTTTCGCCGGGGCACGGCAATGCGAGTCGATCAGTCAGGTAGAAGACCTCGAACCCACTGAAGGGGACCTGGTCGTGTTATGCGGGGGCGCGCGGCACGAACAAGGCGGCCAGTTCGTTTTGGAAAATCTGTCCAATGCCGGCGCGAAAATCCTGATGAGTAGCAGCGGATCAGAAACCTTGACCACCACGGACTTGACTTTCGCTGGTCTTGGGGACATTACCCCGCTTGGCGAGGGAGAGTGGTACCTCTCGCCCGGATCGCCCTTGCGCGAAGTGGGCATCGGAGCCGAACTTGCGGTGAATGGTCAATTCAGTGAACTCGAGCCAAGTAGCGGCGAGGTCTTGGCGTCGATCTCCGTGGGGTATCGCCATCGAGCGGCAATCGTGCGGCGGGGCCCGATAACCACCGCCGGTATCGTCCCAGGCGCAAGTCCTACTAATTATGCCGAGCTTGGCCGTTGGATACGGCGAGCGGTATTATCGCCGTTGCCGGGCGCGAGAGCCGCCTACCGGGTCGGCATCGTTGGTTACGGCTCGTACGGCGGAATGGGCCACTACCACGGAGTTGCAATAAGCGACACGCCTGGACTTGAACTGACCGCAATAGCGGAGCCGAACGCCGAACGCCGAGAATTGGCTCTCAGGGAGTTTCCCGAAGCTCGGGCCCATGGCGACGGACACGCCTTGGCACAAGATAACAGCGTCGACGTGGTGTTGATCGCGACTCCGCCGAGCACTCATTTCGACTTGGCGAAAGCGGCGATATCAGCCGGAAAGCACGTGGTATTGGAAAAACCCATGTGTCTGACCACAAACGAAGCCGACGCCTTGATGCATCTGGCTCACCAACACAATACCGTGCTCACCATCCATCAAAACCGCAGATTCGACCCCGACTTCGTAGCGCTAAAGGAGTTGGTCGACTCGGGCGAACTGGGGTCGGTCTTCAATATCGAGACTTTTGTGGGCGGATTCGAACACCCGTGCCGAGCCTGGCATTCCGAAGAGTCGATATCCGGTGGAGCGGCTTACGATTGGGGATCTCATCATATCGACTGGATACTGCAACTCTACGGTGCGTCACCGACCGAATTGTTCGTCCAAAGCCACAAGAGGATCTGGAAAGACGTCACCAACCTGGACCAGATCAGAATTCGCATGGCCTTCGAGGATGGACGTGAGGCAGAGTTCGTCCAAAGCGATGTGGCTGGAGTGCGCCGACCCAAGTTCTATGTCCAGGGAACTGCGGGTACCGCCATCGCCTACTACGAACCAGTTGTAAAAGCCGAGGTCGAGTTTCCATTCGGTTTTACCCAGACGGAGTATCACCACGCCGAAGCACCAGTGACATTCACGGTTTCGCTCTACCGAGGACCAGATTCCAACCGAACCGTGATTATCGGCCCAAAGAAATTGGCACCATTTGGCTTCCACCAAAACTTGCGCGACCACCTCGCCTTCGGAGATCCTTTGGCGGTAACAGCGGAGTCGGTTAGGCCAGTGATCGAGGTGTTGGAGGTAGCGCATAACCTCAGCACGCATGACGAACGCTATGCAAAGCTTTAGCCCGTGATAAGTCGCGCCAAGCCCTCGCCGCCGGTGAGGTGGGGGATCATGGGCGGAGCGTCTTTTGTCGCCAACGCCGCCGTTATCCCCGCTATTTCCGCGGAGCCGCGCTCGATCATTACCTCGTATGCGAGCCTGTCCCACCCCCGAAAGCTTCCTCTGGATGACCAAGGAGCGTTGCGCGTCCCCACCTACGAGGATCTCTTCGATAGGACCTTGGTCGACGCAATCTATATCGCAACGCCAAATTCCATGCATGTTTCACCGGCGATCGCCGCGATGCGCAAGGGCATATCTGTGCTCTGCGAGAAACCGATAGCGGTATCCACTCGTGAGCTTGACGAACTGGCCGCAGTCGAGGCCGAGACCGGATCCCTTGTCATGGAGGCATACATGACAGCATTCAGCAGGCGCGATCAAGAGTGGCGGCGCGTGGTAAAGACCGGTGTTCTCGGCAAGTTGCGCGACATCGAGGCGGCGTTCACTTTTACCCTCGTCGACCAAAGCAACTACCGCTGGAGACCCGAACTTGGAGGCGGCGCTCTGGCTGACGTCGGGATCTACCTTCTCGACCCGATAATCGACCTGCTAGGCGAGCCAAGCGAGACCCAAATCGATTCGCTTGAGTCAAAATCTGGAGTGGTAAAGTCTCTCCGCGCCACGTTATTTTTCGGAAGGCAAATCCGCGCAAGAATCACGTGCTCCTTCGAAGCCCCCGAGGCTCAAGTTCTAAAGATTGCGGGCACTCAAGCGACATTGCGGGTTGAGCGACCTTTCACGCCTACGACCAGGGACACGACCTTCGCGCTGGAGCGCGGCGAAGGGACACAAATACTGAGGGCCATGGGCAATGACCCTTACGCGGCAATGGTCAAATCGTTCGTCGATTCTCATCTTGGTACCCAACCCGCTCTCCGCAGCCTTGGCGCATCACGACAAGTCGCAGCGCTAGTTGAGCGAATACTAGAGGGCCGGAAGGAAACGGGATGACCGCAGCTATCGAATTGGAATCCAATCGGCGTCCGGAGTGTTTTTCCTAAGATGCAGCAAATCATGGTTGAAACCGAGCCCCAGGTATCGCTCAACGTCGTAACGAGAGGCGATAGCCCAATTCAATTCGTGTTGATACATGGACTTGCCTCCAACGCGCGCCTCTGGGACGGCGTCGCCGAAATTCTCGCGGAATGGGGCTACGGTTCGATGGCAATCGACCTGCGCGGCCACGGTGAGAGCTCGAAACCCGCTGGCGGCTACAACCACGAAACGATCTGCCGCGACCTCAAGGCCGTGGTCGATAGAACGCCTGAAGAATGGAGAGGCGAGCATCTGGTTTGGCTCGGCCAATCCTGGGGCGCCACAGTGGTATGCGAGTTCGCACTTCGCTACCCGGAGGAAGTCGACTCGCTGATTCTGGTAGATGGCGGTTTGGTAGACCTCAAGTCGGCCTTCGGCGACTGGGAGTCGTGCAAATTGGCGCTGACTCCGCCCGATCTAACCGGCGCTACCGCCTCCCAACTCGAGCAGTGGATCCGCAAGAGCCACCCGGATTGGAGCGACGTCGCCATTGCGGGGACCCTCGCCAACATGGAGACTATCGACTCTGGGACCATCCGTCCGCGCCTCTCTCGTCAGCATCATATGGAAATCCTCGAGCAACTTTATAATTACGATCCGATAACCACGATCGCCAAACTCGCCGTCCCCGTGCACTTCCTATTGGCCGACAAGCCAAGCTCTCCGATGCGAAACCAACGCGAGAGCGCAATGTCGTCAATGCGCGAAGTATCCCAAGCGAGCTTTGAGATCTTCGAGAACTCGGATCACGACCTGCATGCGCAACATCCGCGTCGAGTTGCTTCCATAGCGAGGGACATTTTGTTGAACTTGGATGGTGAAACGCTTTGAGCGAACGGATCCTAATGTTGATGGGCTCGGGTGAAACCAGCCCCACGATGGTGACACCTCATCGGGCAATCTTCGCCCGCCTAGCGAAAAGCCCCGCAGCGGTGATTTTGGACACGCCGTTTGGGTTCCAGGAGAATGCAGACGACATCGCCGGTCGCGCGCGCGATTACTTTCGGAATTCAATCGGCGTTAGCCTCGAAATAGCTTCGCTGCGAAACACTGCCCAGGCCACTTCGATCGAACGGGAAACTTTCGCGAACAGCTTGAGGCGCGCCGATTACGTCTTCGCGGGCCCGGGTAGCCCAACCTATGCGTTGCGCCAATGGGCAGGGACCAATACTGGCCAACTCCTGGAAGAGAAGCTTGCCAAGGGTGGCGTGATCGCGTTTTCGTCGGCCGCGGTATCAACCTTGGGCAGATTTACCATTCCGGTTTACGAAATCTATAAAGTTGGCGAAGATCCCGAACTCAAGAGCGGCCTGAATGTTTTGTCCGCCGTCGGTCTTGACGTGCTGGTCATTCCGCATTTCAATAATGCGGAAGGCGGAAACCATGACACCCGCTTCTGCTACATGGGAGAATCGAGACTGCGGATCCTGGAGTCCCAACTTCCTCTCAAAACCGCAGTTCTTGGGCTCGACGAGCACACCGCGATCGTGATCGACCTGAATGCTGGGACCGTGAATGTGACGGGGATCGGAGGCGTCACGATTCGCAAGGGATCAAATGTCGAGATTCTCACCTCGAACGACTCAATCAGCCTTGACCGGTTTAAAGAGCTGCTTCATGATATCGCGAGTGGCGCGCGCTCACCGTCGTCATCGGCTCCCGCGGCCAGCCAGGGTAATTCAGCGCCGGTTGACGCAAAGCGCCCTTCCGCGTCGCCATTGCTACAAAATATCGAGACCTATGTTCTCCGCTTCGAAGATGCCATGAAACGACGCGACAGCACCGGGTGTCTGGCAACGATTCTCGATCTTGATTCGGAACTGGCCAATTGGGCGGCCGACACCCTTCAGTCCGACGAGATCAACAAAGGGAGGAGTGCAGTTCGCTCCATGGTCACGGAACTCGCTCCGGTCCTACGTGAAGGCTTCATTCCTGTGCGCGATCGCGTCGCGCCATTCGTAGAAGGCTTTCTTGCTCTAAGGGCGGCGGCAAGGGCCGAAAAAAGGTGGGGCGACGCTGATATCCTACGCGATAGACTCGATGGCCTAGGAGTTGTGGTCCGGGACACGCCGGGTGGCGTGGAATGGGATCTGTCGAGCTAAGCAGCCAAGTTAGCGCTTCTCATCTCGGCCGTAGGGATTTCGTCCGCGATCTAGGTCGACAGTTTCTCCTAGAGCATTGGCCCCCATCGTCTAGTGGCCTAGGACGTCGCCCTTTCACGGCGGTAACACGGGTTCGAATCCCGTTGGGGGTGCGGCGGGTTACCGACAAAAGTAACCCCATCGTAACGACAGAACACGGTGTGGCGATGCCATTATCGCCGCATACTGTGACAAACCAATCAGCACCGGGCCCTTAGCGCCGGTGCTGATTGGTTTTTGGGAACTTGAAGCTGTTTTAGGGGTGCGGGGACAAGGTGGTTATCGAGCGATCGCTGACTAAATCCCCGCTCA